>NZ_JADBQM010000009.1:0-167464 GCF_014895895.1 Enterobacter cloacae complex sp. P14RS | reverse complement strand
ATCCTGCACGACCCACCAATGTAAAAAAGCGCCCTAAAGGCGCTTTTTTGCTATCTGCGATCTGGATGATTCGAACCTGCAGCAGGTTCGAGCCGAACGTAGTGAGGCACCGGAGACGTTTACGGCGACGGCCCGAAGGGCGAGCGAAGCGAGTCATCCTGCACGACCCACCAGTGTAGAAAGGCGCCCTAAAGGCGCCTTTTTGCTATCTGCCGTACAACAAATGCTCCGCCCATCTATTCCCGGTGACTTTTCACTCCAGATTCGCTATCTTGTTTAGTATATAAAACACGATTGCCCTGCGTTTTGCTTTGTCAGGCAAAAGAAAGGCAATATTGTTAAGCCAGTAAAACGAGAAGCCATAATGAGCGTGATGTTCGATCCTGAAGCCGCAATCTATCCGTTTCCGCCAAAGCCTGTGCCATTAAGCCAGGATGAAAAACAATTCTACCGCGAGAAGATCAAACGGCTTCTCAAAGAGCGCGATGCGGTGATGGTGGCCCATTACTACACCGATCCGGAAATCCAGCAGCTGGCGGAAGAGACCGGGGGCTGTATTTCTGATTCACTGGAGATGGCCCGCTTCGGTGCAAAACATCCCGCTTCCACGCTGCTGGTTGCAGGCGTGCGTTTTATGGGCGAAACGGCAAAGATCCTCAGCCCGGAAAAAACCATTCTGATGCCGACGCTCAACGCGGAGTGTTCGCTCGATCTCGGCTGCCCGATTGACGAATTCTCCGCCTTCTGCGACGCCCATCCTGACCGGACCGTGGTTGTTTACGCCAACACCTCTGCGGCGGTAAAAGCGCGCGCAGACTGGGTGGTCACGTCGAGCATCGCCGTTGAGCTGATTGAGCATCTGGACAGCCTGGGTGAGAAAATTATCTGGGCCCCTGACCGCCATCTTGGCAATTACGTTCAGAAGCAGACCGGCGCTGACGTTCTCTGCTGGCAGGGCGCCTGCATTGTGCACGACGAATTCAAGACCCAGGCGCTGTCCCGTATGAAGGCGCTTTATCCTGACGCGGCCATTCTTGTTCACCCTGAATCACCGCAGTCGATTGTTGATATGGCCGATGCGGTTGGCTCAACCAGCCAGCTTATCAACGCGGCCAGGACGCTGCCGCACAAGCAGCTCATCGTCGCGACCGATCGCGGTATCTTCTATAAGATGCAGCAGGCCGTACCGGAGAAAGAGCTGCTGGAAGCACCAACGGCAGGTGAGGGCGCGACGTGCCGCAGCTGCGCGCATTGCCCGTGGATGGCGATGAACGGCCTGAAGGCCATTGCCGAAGGGCTCGAGACAGGCGGTGCAGCGCATGAAATTCATGTGGACGCCGCTCTGCGTGAAGGTGCGTTAATTCCGCTTAACCGCATGCTGGATTTTGCGGCTACACTACGTACTTAATTCAAAAACGCCCTGGGGAAAAGATGGATTTTTTTAGCACGCAAAACATTCTGGTTCATATACCGATTGGTGCAGGTGGCTATGACCTGTCATGGATTGAAGCCGTAGGCACGCTGGCGGGGTTGCTGTGTATCTGGCTGGCAAGCCTGGAGAAGATCAGCAACTACGCGTTCGGGCTGATTAACGTCACGCTGTTTGCGATTATCTTCTTCCAGATCCAGCTTTACGCCAGCCTGCTTTTACAGCTGTTTTTCTTCGCCGCCAATATTTACGGCTGGTACGCCTGGTCCCGGCAGAACAGCCAGCAGGAGGCGGAGCTGCAGATCCGCTGGCTGCCCTTACCGAAAGCCATCGCCTGGTTTGTCGCCTGCGTCGTCGCCATTGGTTTGATGACCGTCTACATCAACCCGGTGTTTGCGTTCCTGACCCGCGTTGCCGTTTCGGTCATGTCCGCGATTGGCCTCAACGTGACGATGCCGGAGCTTCAGCCGGATGCCTTCCCGTTCTGGGATTCCTGCATGATGGTGCTGTCGATCGCGGCGATGGTCCTGATGACCCGTAAATACGTTGAGAACTGGCTGCTGTGGGTCATCATCAACGTCATCAGCGTGGTGATTTTTGCCCTTCAGGGCGTCTATGCCATGTCGCTGGAGTATCTGCTGCTGACCTTCATTGCCCTGAACGGCAGCCGGATGTGGATCAAGAGCGCGCGTGAGCGTGGCTCACACGCGCTTTCAAGCTAGTGGTGATGATGTGAATGGTCGGGCTGCGCCTCGTTAAGGTGGCAGTCCGGCCCGCTACAGGGCTGATACTCCATCTGGATGGTGGCGTGACCTATCTCATAGTGATGTTCAAGAAAGTGCTGGATTCGTTCAAGCAGCGCGTCGTGGTCGTGGGGCGGTATGACCTGGACGTGCAGCGTCATGACCGGCTTCTCGCCTACCAGCCAGACGTGCACGTGATGAACGTTACGCACTTCCGGGACAGTACGGCGCAGGTTTCGTTTCAGCTCGTCAATGTCCATTGATGCCGGCGCCCCTTCCAGCAGTTCATTGACGCTCTCCTTCAGTAGCCGCCAGGCGCTGCGCAAGACCAGACACGATACCAGCACGGAGAGAATGGGGTCGACAGGCGTCCAGCCGGTATAGAGGATCACCAGCGCGGCGACAATCGCCCCGACTGAGCCGAGCAAATCCCCCAGCACATGCAGAGCCGCAGCGCGAACGTTGAGGTTCTTTTCCCCGCTGCCGCGATGCAAAATCCAGAACGCCAGAATATTTGCCAGCAACCCCGCCACGGCAATCACCATCATTGTCGTCCCGGCGATGGGCTGCGGGTGCCTGAAACGCTGTACGGCCTCCCAGACGATAAGAACAGTAATAACCACCAGCGCGATGGCGTTAACAAACGCGGCAAGGGTGGTCAGCCTCAGCCAGCCGAAGGTATGACGCGCGTTGGGCGGGCGGCGAGCAAACTGCACCGCCAGCAGGGCGAAAAGCAGCGCTGCGGCATCGGTCAGCATATGTCCGGCATCAGCCAGCAGCGCCAGCGAGCCGGAAACCAGGCCGCCAATGACCTCGATAACCATAAACGTGGCCGTAACGCCAAAGGCCAGCATAAGTCGTTTTGCATTGTCGTTGCCGGGAGAAGATGGGTGTGAGTGGGTGTGCGCCATGTCTGCTTTCCTGATTCGTTATTATTTTAGTGTAGCGTTTTTAACAGGTTACTCCAAAAAGAAAGGAGAGCCTGGGCTCTCCTTTCACATTTGAAGCATCAAGAATTACTGGGTTGTGCCATCAGTTTTGGTATTGGCGTCGTTACCCACTTTGTCGTTCGGATCGGGACATTTGCCGTCCTTGCACATCGAGTTCTTATGAACCTCATTCGAGCTCATGTTGTCATGATTCATGGTATCGGAAGCACTACCGTTCGGATGCAGCATGGTACCACCGGTGTTGGTATTGCCGGTATTGATCTGGCTATTATCGACATTATTCGGGGCAATATTCTGTTTCGCATCAGGCGCAACCTGGCCTGCCGCTGCTGCCGCATTGGCATCACCGTTGCTGTCTGAAGCCCCCGTTTCTGCGGCCAGGACGCTGCCGCTGGCAAGGGTGAGTGTGGCAGTCAGGAAGAGGGTAGTCAGTTTTGTCATTTTCATGATGGTGCTCCTGTTCTTGTCGTTACGCTGGATAACATTCTCCAACAGTGCATCTTTTTAGAGGCGAAAGATTCCGCCTTACGGACTTACGTCAGTAGGGAATCGCGTTTAAGCGTTTAAAAATGGTTGTTACAGTTAAAAAGCTTAGGTTAGATCTCATTTTTCGCTATTTTGTGGCGATTTTTAGGCAAATTCCAGGAATTATCTGCGTGAAGTGTAAAACCGTGTTTACACTTCCTGGTCGACAAGATAGATTGAAAGGATTGCTTTCATTACTAAAGATATGGCAGAGCTGGAAAGAAGATGAATTATCAGAACGACGATTTACGCATTAAAGAGATCAATGAGTTATTACCTCCTGTAGCACTCCTTGAGAAATTCCCCGCCACTGAAAATGCCGCAAATACGGTTTCTCATGCTCGTAAAGCGATCCACAAGATCCTGAAAGGTAATGACGATCGTCTTCTGGTGGTGATTGGCCCGTGCTCCATTCACGATCCTGCCGCTGCGAAAGAGTATGCTGCGCGTCTGCTCACCCTGCGTGAAGAGTTAAAGGATGAGCTGGAAATCGTCATGCGCGTCTATTTTGAAAAACCGCGCACGACCGTGGGCTGGAAAGGGCTGATTAACGATCCGCACATGGATAACAGCTTCCAGATCAACGACGGCCTGCGCATTGCGCGCAAGCTGCTGCTGGAGATCAACGACAGCGGCCTGCCTGCTGCCGGCGAGTTCCTGGATATGATTACGCCACAATACCTGGCAGACCTGATGAGCTGGGGTGCCATTGGTGCCCGTACCACTGAATCTCAGGTTCACCGCGAGCTGGCTTCCGGTCTCTCATGTCCGGTGGGCTTCAAAAACGGTACTGATGGCACCATCAAAGTGGCTATCGATGCCATCAACGCCGCGGGTGCGCCGCACTGCTTCCTGTCCGTGACCAAATGGGGTCACTCCGCCATCGTCAACACCAGCGGTAACGGTGATTGCCATATCATTCTGCGCGGCGGTAAAGAGCCAAACTACAGTGCAAAACACGTGGCAGAGGTGAAGGCCGGGCTGGAAAAAGCCGGGCTGCCACCGCAGGTGATGATCGACTTCAGCCACGCCAACTCCAGCAAGCAGTTCAAAAAGCAGATGGAAGTGGGGGCAGACGTCTGTCAGCAGATCGCTAACGGTGAGAAGGCGGTAATTGGGGTGATGATCGAAAGCCATCTGGTTGAAGGTAACCAGAACCTGGAAGGCAGCGAGCCGCTGGTGTATGGCAAAAGCGTCACCGATGCCTGCATTGGCTGGGACGATACCGATGCCATCCTGCGTCAGCTGGCGAATGCGGTAAAAGCGCGCCGCGGCTGAGTCCTCACGCACAAATAAAAAAGCGCGGAAGGCTCCGCGCTTTTTTTTATGTCCGGCGAAAATTACTTCGCTTTACCCTGGTTCGCGACAGCCGCTGCTTTCGCTGCGATCTCGTCCGCGTTACCCAGGTAGTAATGTTTGATTGGCTTAAAGTTTTCGTCGAACTCATATACCAGCGGTACGCCAGTTGGGATGTTCAGTTCGAGGATCTCGTCTTCGCCCATGTTGTCCAGGTATTTCACCAGCGCGCGCAGGGAGTTACCGTGAGCAGCGATGATCACGCGCTCACCGCTTTTCAGGCGTGGCAGAATGGTTTCGTTCCAGTAAGGCACAACGCGGTCGATGGTCAGCGCCAGGCTCTCGGTAGTTGGCAGCTCAGCATCGGTCAGTTTCGCGTAGCGCGGGTCGTGGCCCGGATAGCGCTCGTCATCTTTGGTCAGCTCTGGTGGAGTAACCGCGAAGCCGCGACGCCACTGTTTAACCTGCTCGTCACCGTATTTCTCAGCGGTTTCCGCTTTGTTCAGACCCTGCAGCGCACCGTAGTGACGCTCGTTCAGTTTCCAGGATTTCTCAACCGGCAGCCAGGCCTGATCCAGTTCGTCCAGCACGTTCCACAGGGTGTGGATGGCACGTTTCAGCACAGAGGTGTAAGCAAAATCAAAGCTGAAGCCTTCTTCCTTCAGCAGTTTACCTGCTGCTTTTGCTTCGCTTACGCCTTTCTCGGACAGATCAACGTCGTACCAACCGGTAAAGCGGTTTTCGTTGTTCCACTGGCTTTCGCCGTGACGCACCAGGACCAGCTTAGTAATAGCCATCTCTTACTCCTCAAGCATTTTTAGAATGATAACAATTCTCATTATATTGCTGTGGCCGTGCCAGCAGCAACGCTTAACCCTAACCATAGCGAAAATAGTCTCTGAGTGTAAGATGCTTGTGAATCCAGGGTTAGGATTTTGTCAGCGATCGGCGCTATTTTCAGCAAGACGCGCAGAAAAAAGCCCTCCGATGGGAGGGCTGGAAATCATTTCGGAATAAAATGGTATTCCGTCACGCTAATGTACTCTTCACCGGGGCGCAGCACGCAGTCCGGCTGCGGCCATTCAGGATGATTGGGGCTGTCCGGCAGGAACTCGCTCTCAAGCGCAAGTCCTTGCCAGTCGCTGTACTCATTGTGTTCGCGCGCCGTCGTGCCGCCGAGGTAGTTGCCCGAGTAGAATTGCAGGGCAGGGGCGGTGGTATACACCGTCATCTGCAGTTTCTCATCGCTGGACCAGACCTGGGCGGCAGGCTGCTTCACATCACCTTTGGCGTGCAGCAGGAACGCGTGATCGTAGCCTTTCACCTTGCGCTGATCGTCATCGCTCAGGAAATCCTGGGCGATAACTTTCGCGCTGCGGAAATCAAAGCTGGTCCCGCTCACCTCTTTCAGGCCCTGATACGGAATGCCCATCTCGTCAACCGGCAGATACGCGTCCGCCAGGATCTGCAGCTTGTGGTTACGCACGTCGCACTGGTTGCCGTCGAGATTGAAGTAGGCATGGTTAGTCAGGTTAACCGGACACGGCTTGTCGACCGTCGCACGGTATTCAATAGCGATACGGTTGTCGTCCGTCAGCGTAAAGCGCGCGGACGCGGTAAGGTTCCCCGGGAAGCCCTGATCGCCATCAAGGGAATCCAGCGAGAACAGCACTTCGCCGTCGTTTTGACGAACAATTTTCCAGCGGCGTTTATCAAACCCGTCCGGACCGCCGTGAAGCTGGTTCTCGCCCTGGCTTGGCAGCAGGGAGTACTGCACGCCGTCGAGCTCAAAACTGCTTTTCGCGATGCGGTTGGCATAGCGCCCGACGGACGCGCCCAGATAGGCAGACTGATTAACGTACTGCTCGGGTGAGGCGCAGCCCAGCAGGGTTTCGCGCACGCTGCCGTCCGGCATCGGTACGCGGGCAGAAAGCAGGGTCGCACCCCAGTCCATCAGCGTAACCACCATCCCCGCGCTGTTGCGCAGGGTTAACAGGCGATACGGCAGACCATCCGGTGCGAGGGTAGGTGTTTCGTTTAGCACTGTCCGGCTCCTTGTGATGCTTTACATACATAGAACGTTTCTTTGATGCCCGTTTGCGCTTCGTACTGCTTCGCCACGGCGTCCTGGACGGCAGGGACCAGCTCTTCCGGCACCAGCGCGACGATGCAGCCGCCAAAGCCGCCGCCCGTCATGCGCACGCCGCCTTTATCGCCAATAACCGCTTTGACGATGTCCACCAGGGTGTCGATCTGCGGCACGGTGATTTCAAAATCATCGCGCATGGAGGCGTGAGATTCTGCCATCAACTCACCCATGCGCTTCAGGTCGCCTTTCGCCAGCGCGGAGGCGGCTTCAACGGTACGGGCATTTTCGGTCAGCACGTGACGCACGCGTCTGGCGACGACAGGATCCAGCTCGTGCGCCACTTTGTTAAATTCATCGAGCGTCACGTCGCGCAGGGCAGGCTGCTGGAAAAAGCGCGCGCCGGTTTCGCACTGTTCGCGGCGGGTGTTGTACTCGCTGCCCACCAGCGTGCGTTTAAAGTTACTGTTGATAATCACGACGGCCGCGCCTTTTGGCAGGGGAACGGCTTTGGTGCCAAGCGAGCGGCAGTCGATCAGTAAAGCATGCTCTTTTTTGCCCAGCGCGGAGATCAGCTGGTCCATGATACCGCAGTTGCAGCCCACGAACTGGTTTTCCGCTTCCTGACCGTTCAGGGCAATTTGCGCCCCGTCCAGCGGCAGATGATACAGCTGCTGGAAGACGGTTCCCACGGCCACTTCGAGCGAGGCCGACGAGCTTAAGCCCGCACCCTGCGGCACGTTGCCGCTGATGACTAAATCGGCGCCGCCGAAGTTCTTGTTGCGCTTCTGCAGATGCTTCACCACGCCGCGCACGTAGTTAGACCACTGCTGGCTGTCGTGCGTCACAATCGGGGCATCAAGGGAAAACTCGTCCGTCTCATTACCGTAATCCGCCGCAATGACGCGGACTTTACGGTCGTCGCGCTTCGCACAGCTGATAACCGTCTGGTAATCAATGGCGCACGGCAGCACGAAGCCGTCGTTGTAGTCGGTGTGCTCGCCGATCAGGTTGACGCGACCAGGCGCCTGAATTACGTGGGTGGCAGGGTAGCCAAATTTCTCAGCAAACAGGGATTGTGTTTTATCTTTCAGACTCATTTTTAGACTCCTGATTCGCGATAGTGGACGTCGCTGACGGCACGCAGACGCTCTGCCGCCTGTTCCGCCGTCAGGTCACGCTGGGTTTCCGCCAGCATTTCATAGCCCACCATAAATTTACGCACCGTTGCAGAGCGCAGCAGCGGCGGATAGAAATGGGCGTGCAGCTGCCAGTGCTGATTATCTTCGCCGTTAAACGGCGCGCCGTGCCAGCCCATGGAGTACGGGAAGGAGCACTGGAACAGGTTGTCGTAACGGCTGGTCAGCTTTTTCAGCGCCAGCGCCAGGTCGTCGCGCTGCGCGTCGCTGAGATCGGTAATGCGCTGAACGTGCGCTTTCGGCAGCAGCAGCGTCTCAAACGGCCAGGCGGCCCAGTAAGGCACGACCGCCAGCCAGTGTTCGGTTTCCACTACGGTACGGCTGCCGTCGACCAGCTCGCGCTGGGTGTAGTCCACCAGCATGGGGGAGCCGTTTTCTGCGAAATAGTCCTTCTGCAGACGGTCTTCACGCTCGGCTTCGTTGGGCAGGAAGCTGTTCGCCCAGATCTGGCCGTGCGGATGCGGGTTAGAGCAGCCCATCGCCGCGCCTTTGTTTTCGAACACCTGCACCCACGGATAGCTCTGCCCCAGCTCAGCGGTTTGCGCCTGCCAGGTGCTGACCACCTCTTTCAGCGCGTCCACGCTCAGCTCCGGCAGCGTTTTGCTGTGATCGGGCGAGAAGCAGATCACGCGGCTGGTACCGCGCGCGCTTTCGCAGCGCATCAGCGGGTCGTGGCTCGCGGGGGCATCCGGGGTGTCGGTCATCAGGGCGGCAAAATCGTTGGTAAACACGAAGGTGCCTTTGTAGTCCGGGTTTTTATCCCCGGTCACGCGCGTGTTGCCCGGACAGAGGAAGCAATCCGGGTCGTGCTGCGGCAGGGTCTGTTTTGCAGGCGTCTCCTGCGCCCCCTGCCAGGGACGCTTGGCGCGATGCGGAGAGACCAAAATCCATTGCCCGCTTAGCGGGTTAAAACGACGATGCGGATGATCGACGGGATTAAACGAAGTCATGACGGATCCTTAGTCCGGATAACCCTGCGGGTGGCGTGACTGCCAGTGCCAGGTATCCTGTGCCATTTCATCAAGCGTGCGGGTGACACGCCAGTTAAGTTCTTTATCGGCTTTGGTGGCATCGGCCCAGTAAGCAGGCAGGTCGCCATCACGACGCGGAGCGAAGTGGTAGTTCACCGGCTTACCGCAGGCTTTGCTGAAGGCGTTAACCACGTCCAGCACGCTGCTGCCGACCCCGGCACCGAGGTTATAAATATGCACGCCCGGTTTGTCAGCCAGCTGCTGCATGGCTGCAACGTGGCCGTCTGCTAAATCCATCACGTGGATATAGTCACGCACGCCGGTGCCGTCTTCGGTGGGGTAGTCATTGCCAAAAATGGCCAGCGACTCGCGACGGCCTACCGCCACCTGGGCGATGTACGGCATCAGGTTGTTCGGAATGCCCTGCGGATCTTCACCCATATCGCCAGACGGATGGGCGCCGACCGGGTTGAAGTAGCGCAGCAATGCGATGCTCCACTCCGGCTGGGCTTTTTGCAGGTCGGTCAGGATCTGCTCTACCATCAGCTTGCTTTTGCCGTACGGGCTTTGCGGCGTACCGGTCGGGAAGCTTTCAACGTAAGGAATTTTTGGCTGATCGCCATAGACGGTGGCGGAGGAGCTAAAGATAAAGTTTTTGACGTTTGCCGCGCGCATGGCGGAGATCAGACGCAGGGTACCGTTGACGTTGTTGTCGTAATACTCAAGCGGTTTCGCAACGGATTCACCGACCGCTTTCAGCCCCGCGAAGTGGATCACCGCTTCGATGGCGTGGTCGTGAAGGATCTCGGTCATCAGCGCTTCGTTGCGGATGTCGCCTTCCACGAAAGTCGGCTGTTTACCGCCAAGACGTTCAATCACCGGCAGCACGCTGCGCTTACTATTGCACAGGTTGTCGAGGATGATCACGTCGTGACCATTTTGCAGCAGCTGCACACAGGTATGACTTCCGATGTAACCGCTACCACCTGTTACCAGAACTCGCATAATTCGCTCCATTGGGCCTATGGTATGTAATAACCATAGCATAACAGAGACGCGAAAAGTGTGACATGGGATAAAATAGTGGAATCGTTTACACTCGTTTTCACACTCGCTTTTTCGATGACGTAGAGCATTCTAGATCAAAGAGATAGCGATGTATTGATGCAAGTTATCTGAAAAGAGGAGGGCGGTGCCCTCCGCGGTTAATCTACGTTGCTGAGAAGGTAGCGATAACCCTCGCCGTCCGCGACAAACTCGAGGCGGTGGGTGATGCAGGAGAGGGCATCTTCGGCATGGTGTGAAACGAACAGCAGCTGCGTTTCACCTTCGCTAATCAGCACGTCCACAAAGCGGCGGACCAGCTGTCGGTTAAGCGGATCCAGCCCCTGCAGCGGCTCGTCGAGGATCAGGAGCGTAGGGTGTTTTACCAGCGCGCGAACGATCAGTGCCAGACGCTGCTGCCCCCACGACAGGCTATGAAACGGCGCGTCAGCCACCCGGTTATCCATCCCCAGAATATCCAGCCACTGCTGGGCCAGCTTGTGCTGTTTATCTGACACCGCCTGATAAATGCCGATGGAATCAAAATAGCCGGAAAGGATCACGTTGCGTACCGTGGTACTGACCCGGTAATCCAGATGCAGACTACTGCTAACGTAGCCAATGTGCTTTTTGATATCCCAGATGGTTTCGCCGCTGCCGCGACGGCGGCCAAACAGCGTTAGATCGTTGCTGTAGCCCTGCGGGTGATCGCCGGTTATCAGGCTCAGCAGCGTGGATTTCCCCGCGCCGTTGGGACCGACAATCTGCCAGTGTTCGCCAGGATTAACCGTCCAGCTGAGGTGATTCAGGATCGGTCGTTCGTCATAGGAGACTACGCCATCGCGCAGGACGATAAGCGGCTGCCGGGGATCGAGACCGTGGCGTGCTGCCGGCGCGTCGGGATCCGGCAGCGCAATGCCCGCCAGCTTTTCGCTGTGCGCAAGCTGGGCAATCAGCGCCTGTCTGAGCAGCGCGGACTTTTCTCCGGTTTCGATCAGGCTACAGTCTGCCAGCACGCCCGCGTTTTGCACGAAGTCAGGAATTTCATCAAAGCGGTTCAGCACCAGTACGATCGTATAGCCTTCCTGATTCAGAGAGTCCAGCAGGGCAGCCAGCTGGGCGCGGGAGTGGACATCCAGCCCGTCAAAGGGCTCATCCAGAATCAGCAATTCCGGCTGGCTCATGAGCGCCTGGCACAGCAGCGTTTTCCGCGTCTCGCCGGTAGAGAGGTACTTAAAGCGCCGGTTCAGCAGCGCGGAAATGCCAAACTGTTCCGCCAGATGCTGACAGCGGGCGGGATCTTTCACCTCATCCTGAATAATTTCCGCCGCCGTGCGGCCGGTATCTTCTTCGCCAGGACTGAGTAAATCGGTATTGTTGCGCTGCCACTCGTCGCTGACCAGCTTCTGCAGCTGTTCAAAGGACAGGCGCGTCAGGCGCGTGAAATCGCTCCGGCATTCGCCTTTGAGAAGGGTAAGCTCTCCGGCCAGCGCGCGGGCCAGCGCGGATTTACCGCTGCCGTTAGTGCCGACAAACGCCCAGCTTTCACCCGCGCGTATTGTCAGATCGGTAATGGTCAGCGTTCGGGTATCGCTAAGACGAAACGTACCTTGCGAAATATGCAATGATGACATGATGTATCCCATTTTTTGCAGCAATAGATATCAGGGATACGCACTGTCGTCACGATTGTCAATGCGCTCAGCACAATGTGGCGATAATCACCCGGTCCGCGTTGAAATATGCGGTGACGACAGCACCTTCTTCTAAATCGTTCGCCTCGCTGAGCGGGACCGTGGCGCAAAGCGCCTGTCCGTCTGCCAGGGGCATCAGCACTTCGCACTGCTCCTTGCCGCGTTCGATATGGCTGATGGTGCCCCGCAGCTGGTTATCAGCCGCCTTTGCTTTGTCCGGGTCGCGTGTGATATTGACCCAGGGTGCTTTCAGCAACACCAGCACCTCTTTACCTTCATCCAGGTCAAGGCGCTCTGCGCTCTGGGCCGTTATAGCCGCTTTCAGACGGGTGACACCATCGGCAAGCAGGATCTCAACATGCTGCTGTACCTGGAGATTATCGCGCGCCGTCACCGTACCAAACCACTGGTTGCGGGCGCTGGTCTGCAACGAGAAGCGGGAAATGGCGGCCAGCAAGCTGTCCAGCGGAACGTTGTCGTCGTCACTCAATACATCGAACGCTTTTTGCTGAATCTGGCCCAGGAGATCGTAGAGCTGAATCAGGCGCAGGCCGTAGCGTGTGACAACAGCACCTCCACCGCCTTTGCCCCCTGTGGCTCTGTCCACCAGCGGATGCTCGCTCAGGGTGTTCATGTCATTGATGGCATCCCAGGCGCTTTTATAGCTAATCCCGGCGTTCTTAGCGCCCTGGCTAATTGAGCCGGTTTGTTCTATCTGTTTAAGCAGGGCAATACGTCGGGGATCGGCGAAAAGCTTTTGCTGAAGTCGGAGAGTAAGAAGAATTTCGGCCTGCATAACAGTGTCCTGGCAAAAAGAATATTGTGACCCAAATGGTGCAGGGCGCAAAGGGCACCGCACAAAAGGGGATGTTTTTCTTACTTTTCAGGGTAGAATAGCCCATTCACAAAATCTGGAGAAAACCATGTTAGAGTTGTTGAAAAGTCTGGTATTCGCCGTGATCATGGTACCAGTAGTGATGGCCATCATCCTCGGTGCCATCTACGGCCTGGGTGAAGTGTTCAACATCTTTTCGAATATCGGCCACCGAGACCGTGCGAAAAAGCAGCATTAATTTCCCACAAAACGCCCGGCTTGCCCGGGCGTTTTGCTCTCAAGCTTTTCTTACTTTCGCCGATATTATTTAACGTAACACACCGTGTTACCCCTTGAGCGGTACGAATTACCGCTGGGATCTCCCTGACGATACCGTTATATTAATATATATATAACGATACTCACAGGAGTTACAGATGGCACGTTCATGGGTACGCCTTTTCGCAGGGGCAACGCTGACGCTTTCACTTACCGGACACGCGCTGGCGGACGAAGGTAAAATCACGGTCTTTGCGGCGGCGTCGTTGACCAACGCGCTGCAGGATATTGCGGCGGCGTATAAAAAAGAGAAAAACGTCGAGGTAGTCTCGTCTTTTGCCTCTTCCTCTACGCTGGCACGGCAGATAGAAGCGGGCGCTCCGGCAGATCTGTTTATCTCTGCTGACCAGAAGTGGATGGACTACGCGGTGGAGAAGAAATCGATTGATGCGGCGACCCGCGAAACGCTGCTGGGCAATAGCCTTGTTGTGGTTGCACCGAAGGCCAGCACGCAGGGTGAAATCACCATCAATAAAGAGACAAACTGGACCCGCCTGCTGAACGGTGCCCGTCTGGCGGTGGGTGACCCGGAACACGTTCCGGCCGGGATTTACGCCAAAGAAGCGCTGCAAAAGCTGGGCGCGTGGGAGACCCTGTCACCAAAACTGGCCCCGGCGGAAGATGTGCGCGGCGCGCTGGCGCTGGTGGAGCGTAACGAAGCTCCGCTGGGCATTGTGTATGGTTCCGATGCAGTTGCCAGCAAGGGCGTAAAAGTGGTTGGAACCTTCCCGGAAGACTCCCACAAGAAAGTGGAATATCCTGTGGCGATTGTTGATGGACATAAAAATGCGACCGTAACGGCCTTCCGCGATTATCTGAAGGGGCCGGAGGCGTCCGCAATCTTTAAACGTTATGGATTTACGACTCACTGATGATACTGACCGATCCTGAATGGCAGGCTGTTCTGCTGAGCCTTAAAGTCTCTTCCCTGGCGGTTGCGCTGAGTTTGCCCTTTGGGATCTTTTTTGCCTGGCTACTGGTTCGCTGTCGGTTCCCCGGCAAAGCGCTGCTCGACAGCGTCCTTCATCTTCCCCTGGTTTTACCGCCAGTGGTGGTCGGTTATCTGCTGCTGATTTCGATGGGGCGACGCGGTTTTATCGGCGAAAAGCTCTACGACTGGTTCGGAATCACCTTTGCCTTTAGCTGGCGCGGTGCGGTACTGGCGGCGGCGGTGATGTCATTCCCGCTGATGGTCAGAGCGATCCGCCTCGCGCTGGAAGGCGTGGATATGAAGCTCGAACAGGCAGCCCGCACGCTCGGTGCCGGGCGCTGGCGCGTCTTTTTTACCATCACGCTTCCGCTTACGCTGCCGGGCATCATTGTCGGGACGGTGCTGGCGTTCGCCCGCTCGCTGGGCGAGTTTGGTGCGACCATCACGTTTGTGTCGAACATTCCCGGCGAGACGCGGACCATCCCATCGGCCATGTATACCCTGATTCAGACGCCAGGGGGAGAGAGTGCCGCAGCGCGGCTGTGCATCATCTCTATCGTATTAGCCCTAGTTTCGCTGCTGGTTTCTGAATGGCTGGCACGGCTAAGCCGCGCACGGATGGGGAAATAACGATGCTGGAACTGAATTTCACCCAGACGCTGGGAAACCATACTCTGACGCTTAACGAGACGCTGCCTGCAAGCGGCATCACCGCCGTCTTCGGCGTGTCGGGCGCGGGTAAAACGTCTCTGATTAACGCCATCAGCGGCCTGACGCGCCCGCAGTCAGGGCGCATTGTCCTGAACAACCGCGTCCTGAATGACGTGGAGAACAAGATTTACCTTTCGCCGGATAAGCGCCGCATCGGCTATGTTTTTCAGGACGCGCGCTTGTTCCCGCACTACAGCGTGCGCGGCAACCTGCGCTACGGCATGGCGAAAAGCATGGCCGGGCAGTTTGATAAGCTGGTGACGCTTTTAGGCATTGAACCCCTGCTCGACAGGCTGCCGTCCTCGCTCTCCGGCGGGGAGAAACAGCGTGTGGCTATAGGCCGCGCGTTGCTGACCGCCCCCGAACTGCTGCTGCTCGACGAGCCGCTGGCCTCGCTGGATATACCGCGCAAGCGCGAGCTTTTGCCTTACCTGCAGCGTCTGACCCGCGAAATTAATATTCCGATGCTCTACGTCAGCCATTCGCTGGATGAGATCCTCCATCTGGCCGACAAAGTGCTGGTGCTGGAAGAGGGCAGCGTGAAGGCCTTCGGCAACCTGGAAGAGGTGTGGGGCAGTAGCGTGATGCACCCCTGGTTACCCAGGGAGCAGCAGAGCAGCATCCTGAAGGTGAGCGTTCTGGAGCATCATCCGCACTACGCGATGACCGCCCTGGCGCTGGGCGACCAGCATCTTTGGGTCAATAAGATCGACAAACCGTTGCAGTCCGCGCTGCGGATCCGCATCCAGGCGTCGGACGTCTCGCTGGTGCTGCAGCCGCCACTGCAAACCAGTATTCGAAATATTCTGCGCGCCAAAGTGGCGGAGTGTTTTGATGATAACGGGCAGGTAGAGGTGAAGCTCGACGTGGGCAGCAGGACGCTCTGGGCGCGCATCAGCCCGTGGGCCAGGGATGAGTTGGCAATGAAGCCCGGCCTGTGGCTTTACGCGCAAATCAAGAGCGTTTCGATCACCGCCTGATTACAGCAGGTGGGTATAGATGTACTGCGCGATGCTGTCGGTGGTGTTGTCGCCAATCACCACGTTAGCGCGCGCTTTTACCGCGTCGTCGGCATTGCCCATCGCCACGCCCGTACCGACGGCTTCCAGCATGCTGATGTCGTTGTAGTTGTCGCCGAAGGCGATCGCGTCCTGCATTGACCAGCCCTGCGATTCCACGTACTGCGTCAGACGCTTGCCTTTGCTGTTGCCTTTGCGGGCAATATCCACCTGATCGTGCCAGGACCATTCGCACTCCAGCCCCAGCGTATCCTCGACGTGTTTCGCGAAGGTATTCAGTTTGGTGGTGTCTTCATCCGTCAGGGCAAACTTCCAGATAGCCTCAACGTCCTGGGCCGCCTGACGCAGAGAGGGAACCTGGGTAAAGACCGGACGCTGCGCTTCTGGCAGGGACAACGCCCAGTTGCTGGTGCGTACCACATGGCCGGTTGGGCGCTCGTACACCATCGCGTTATCCACATACATCAGGCCGTGAACGTTATGCTCATCCAGCAGATCAATCAGCTGCAGCGCCTGGGGAACCGGCAGCGGGTCGGAGGCTAAAACCTTTTTTGCCTGATAATCATACAAATAAGTGCCATTACAACAAATTGCAGGTGTATCCAGCGCCAGTGCCTGATAAAAAGGGTGAATGGCAACGTGATGTCGACCCGTTACGATAAGGAGTTGATATCCCACTTCCTGCGCGCGTTTAAGCGCTTCAAGGGAGGAGGGGAGCAGGGTTTTCTGAGGGGTAAGTAATGTTCCGTCTAAATCCAGTGCAATCACACGCGAGGTCATTTGTTCTTCCGGGTTAATGTTGAATTTTAGGTCTCAGGGGATGTTACACCGAGAGTAAATCGCTGCAAAATTCCTGGCTAAAATTCAGCATTCACCGTTAAAAATAATCACTTTCACGTGCAGTGAGGAAAGGAGTATTCATGAAACAAACCGTTTATACCGCCAGTCCTGAAAGTCAGCAGATCCACGTCTGGCGCTTGAATGCAGAAGGTTCGCTCACGCTGGTTCAGGTTGTTGATGTGCCGGGCCAGGTGCAACCGATGGTCGTCAGCCCGGATAAACGTTTCTTATACGTGGGTGTGCGCCCGGAGTTTCGCGTGCTGGCCTACCGCATCTCTCCTGACGACGGCGCGCTGACCTACACCGCTGAAGCGCCACTGCCGGGCAGCCCAACCCACATCTCGACCGATCGTAAAGGCCGTTTCATTTTTAGCGGTTCTTACAATGCCGGTTGCGTCAGCGTGACCCGTCTTGACGATGGTATTCCGGTAGAAACTGTCGACGTGGTGGAAGGGCTGGAAGGCTGCCATTCGGCGAATATCTCCCCGGACAACCGCACGCTGTGGGTGCCTGCGCTGAAGCAGGATCGAATCTGCCTGTTCACCCTGAGCGACGATGGTCACCTGGTGGCGCAGAATCCGGCTGAAGTCACCACCGTTGAGGGCGCAGGTCCTCGCCATATGGTATTCCACCCGAACCAGCAATATGCCTACGTCGTTAACGAACTGAACAGCTCGGTGGACGTATGGGAGCTGAAAGATCCAAACGGCCAGATTGAGTGCGTGCAGACGCTGGATATGATGCCGTCTGACTTCTCTGACACTCGCTGGGCGGCAGATATTCACATCACGCCGGATGGTCGCCATCTGTACGCCTGCGACCGCACCTCCAGCCTGATTACCGTGTTTAGCGTCTCCGAAGATGGCAGCGTGCTGGCTATTGAGGGCTTCCAGCCAACGGAAACCCAGCCGCGCGGCTTTAATATCGATCACAGCGGTAAATACCTGATTGCGGCGGGGCAGAAATCCCACCACATCGCCCTGTATGAAATCAAAGGCGAGCAGGGCCTGCTGGAAGAGAAAGGACGCTATGCGGTAGGTCAGGGGCCAATGTGGGTTGTGGTTAACGCTCACTAAGCGGCTTAAAACAAAAAACCTCGCGAATGCGAGGTTTTTTTATGCCCGGTAGAATGGCGTTTACCAGGACTGCGGGTTGTGTAGGCCGGGTAAGGCGAAGCCGCCACCCGGCAAAACAGCTTACTGCTTCGGCTCAGCAACCACGTTGCTGCCCAGACCGCGGTTGTTGTATTCCCACATGCGGTTGAAGTTCGCGTCGTTCAGGTTGCGCTGCACGTTTCCTTTATCGTCCACCGCACCGGTGTTGCCGGAGAACGGACGTTTGGAGACAGCCGCATCAGCCCACGGCTTCGCCACGTTAAAGCCTTCGTTGATCACGCTGTCGCGGATAACGACCTGGCCGTTGGTGGCAGAGTCCACGTCCAGGGAGCGGCCCAGCTGCGCCACGCCGTCACCGGCCGCGTTAAAGCGGCTGTTCACGGCCAGGAAGCCGTAAAACAGGTTAGACTGGGTTGCCGGCGCAAACACATAGCCTTCCTGCTGGGTACGGGAATTCACCACGCGGAAATCGGTGTTATCAAACACCACCGCGCCGCGACCGGACACCAGATCAACGTCACCTTCAACGTAGCTGTTGGTCACCAGCGTACGGGTCAGACGGTTGTTCTGCAGCGTGTTCTGTACGCCGCTGTTGGTCACGAAGAAGGTGTTCTGACGGCCCAGAATATTGACGTTGTTAATCTGCACCTTATCGCCGTCGCTACGCAGCGCAACGGCCTGGTGGTTACCGGCATCCACGCTGTCACCCAGGGTATTCTGAATGGTCAGGTTCTGCAGCTGCAGGCCATTATTCTGCGACCAGAACACCGCCGAGCACATCACGCCAACGGTGGCGGCACGCTTGCTCTGGCAGTTATCAAACATATACCACGCCGGTTTGCCCGGCATATATTTGCCTGCCGGGTTCACCAGGTGACGCCAGGCGGTGCTGTCGATTTCGGAATCAATCGCCAGGCCAATTTTTACGTCGATGGCTTTTTCACCCAGACCGTAAATCGTAATGCTGCCAGGAGCCGCCGGAACGTACACGGTGCCTTCGTATTCACCCGGCAGGATCGCGATGTACTGGCGAGACGCGCTGTGTTTAGTGATTGCCGCGTCAACCGCTGCCTGGATAGAGGTATGCGTTACGCCCTGCGCGCCAGCCGGGCCAACAACGAAGTCAGGCTGTTTAGGCAGGTTAATAGAAGACGGTGTCCACGGCGCGGCGTTAGGATCCATGGCCGAGAAGTAATGGGCGCGGTCGAAATTCTTCGCTTCATCCGCGGACAAAATCGGGCGGGAGGCGGTACCGGGCGCTACCTGCTCAGAAGGACGCTGATCCGGTGGTGTAGAACTGCATGCGGATAATGTCACGCCAAAGGCGAGCGCTAACGCCAGACGGGAAATCCTGGAAATGTTCAAGGTGAAGCTCCTGGGTATGCAAGTCTTTACGGGATAGACGAAATAGCCTGCTTTTTTATACTAAGTTGAGCGAAACGGGAAGATAAAAAGGGTAAAAGTTGCATTTTTTGCCCGGAGGTGACGGGAAAGTCATCACAAATAAATAACATTTTCCCTTAAGGCGGTTGACAGCAGACGATGGATGCAAATAAATGTCTATACAACCCATGACAAGTGGAATGCCCATGCAGCTTCAACCTGACGATGTTATATGGCGAAATGCGCGCCTGGCAACAATGGTTCCCGATACATCCGCGCCTTATGGCCTGAAAGAGCAGCACGCGCTGGTCGTGAGCGGCCAAACTATCCTTGGCGTGCTTCCTGAATCTGACCTTCCTTCCGGACACCGTCACGTCATCGATCTTGAGGGACGTCTGGTCACGCCTGGCCTGATTGACTGCCATACCCATCTGGTATTTGGCGGCGACCGCGCGGCGGAGTGGGAACAGCGTCTGAACGGCGTCTCTTACCAGACCATCAGCGCTCAGGGGGGCGGGATTAACGCCACCGTGACGGCAACGCGCAGCAGTTCCCTGGAAACCCTGCTGAAACTTGCGCAGCAGCGGCTCCAGCGTCTGATGAATGAAGGTGTAACGACCGTTGAAATCAAATCGGGATACGGACTCAACGCCGAGGCCGAAGAGAAGATGCTGCAGGTTGCCCGCCAGCTGAGCCTCGATAATCCGATCGATATCAGCCCAACGCTGCTGGCGGCCCATGCGGTTCCGCCGGAATACCGACAGGATCCGGATGCGTACCTCGCGCTGGTTTGCGAGCAGATCCTGCCCACGCTGTGGCAAAAAGAGTTATATGAAGCAGTAGACGTGTTTTGTGAAAACGTCGGCTTTACCCCGTCGCAAACCGAGCGCCTCTTCCAGGCCGCCGCCGCGCTCGGTATCCCGGTGAAAGGGCATGTTGAACAGCTGTCGAATCAGGGCGGAGCGGCGCTGGTCAGCCAATATAACGGACTGTCGGCCGATCATATCGAATATCTCGACGACGCGGGCGTTCAGGCGATGGCGCAAAGCGGTACGGTTGCGGTACTGCTCCCCGGCGCGTTCTATTTTCTGCAGGAGCGCCAGCGTCCGCCGGTTGATCAGCTCCGAAAACGTGGTGTGCCGATGGCCGTCGCCACCGACTATAACCCCGGCACCAGCCCGTTTGCCAGCCTGCACCTGGCGATGAATATGGCCTGCGTCCAGTTTGGCCTGACGCCCGAAGAGGCCTGGGCTGGCGTCACGCGCCATGCGGCGCAGGCGCTGGGCCGCGGCGCAACGCACGGGCAGTTGCAGTCGGGGTTTGTCGCTGATTTTATCGTCTGGGATGCTCACCACCCGGTGGAGATGGTCTACGAGCCGGGACGCAATCCGCTGTATCAACGTATTTTCCGTGGGGAGGCAGTATGAAGTTATGGCGGCCCGTCGCCGAAACGGTCTGGCAGGGGCGAGACGACAGCGCTGAGGCCAGCAACGCAACGCGCATTTTCCAGACGATACAACAGCAGGCGCAGTTCACGCCGCTTTCATCCGGCATCGCGCTGATAGGATTTGAATGCGATGCAGGGGTTAAACGCAATCAGGGCAGGCCCGGCGCCGCGCAGGCCCCTGATATTCTGCGCAAAGCGCTGGCGAATATGGCAAGCCATCAGGGACACGAACGGCTGGCGGATATGGGCTCGGTGTACGTTGAAGGCGATGAGCTTGAACCCGCGCAGCGGGCGTTAAGCGATGCCGTGACGGCCTGCCAGCAGTCCGGGATGCGCACCCTGGTGTTTGGCGGCGGGCATGAAACCGCCTGGGCGCATGGACGGGGTGTTCTGGATGCATTCCCCGGCGAGCGCGTGGCGGTGATAAACCTGGATGCGCATCTCGACCTGCGCAAGGCCGACCGGGCGACGTCCGGTACGCCGTTTCGTCAGCTGGCTCAATACTGCGATGAATGCGGGCGCGAGTTTCGCTACGCCTGCTTTGGCGTCAGCCGCGCGGCGAACACCCAGGCACTGTGGAATGAGGCTGAACGCCTGAACGTCACGCTGGTGGAGGATCTTCATTTCAGACGCGAGGCATTATCGGCGCTGGAAAAGGTGCTGGCGCAGGCCGATCGTATCTATCTGACAATCGATCTGGATGTCCTGCCCGCGGGCGAAATGCCTGCCGTTTCCGCCCCTGCGGCGTTAGGCGTCCCGGCAATGGATCTAATGCCCGTTATTGAACAAATCTGCCGCAGCGGTAAGCTGCAGGCCGCCGATCTGGTAGAGTTTAACCCGCAGTACGATCGGGACGGACAGGGCGCAAAGCTCGCCGCCCGTCTGGCCTGGCAAATTGCTCACTGGTGGGCATAACACTATTAAAGGAGTCACGATGTTTTCACGCTCACCCCTGCAGCAACCGAGCCCGCCCGCGCCTTTCTATGAAAAGGTGAAGCAGGCGATCAGCGAAAAGATTGCTACCGGCGTCTGGCGCCCGCACGATCGCATTCCATCGGAGGCCGAGCTGGTGGCGCAGTTCGGTTTTAGCCGGATGACCGTCAACCGGGCGCTGCGCGAGCTCACCGACGAAGGACTTCTGGTGCGCCTGCAGGGCGTGGGGACGTTTGTGGCGGAACCGAAAGGGCAATCTGCCCTGTTTGAAATCCGCAGCATTGCCGATGAGATAACCTCGCGTAATCATCAGCACCGCTGCGAAGTGCTGGTGCTGGAAGAGACCCAGGCCAGCGCCGAGCAGGCCGTTGAGCTAAATGTCAAAGAGGGTAGCCGCATCTTCCACTCTGTGATGGTGCATTTTGAAAACGACATTCCGGTGCAGATTGAAGATCGCTGCGTCAACGCAGAGCGGATACCGGAATACCTGAACCAGGATTACACCCACACCACGCCGCACGCGTATCTCTCGCTCGTTGCACCGCTCACGGAAGGGGAGCACATTGTGGAAGCCGTACGCGCGACGCCGCAGGAGTGCGAGCTGTTGCGCATTAAAGAACACGATCCGTGCCTGCTGATCCGCCGTCGTACCTGGTCATCATCGCATATCGTGTCGCATGCCCGACTGCTTTTCCCGGGGAACCGTTACCGGCTGCAGGGCCACTTTATGTCATAAGTTTTATAAGCGTGATCGCTAACGCAATATAACAAAATTGTATCTTTTTTGTTAAATCCGACCTTGTGTGTGCTTGTCTATACAAGTATATCTAAATGCATCATCTGTCCCTTATGAGGAGCACACAATGTCGTCAGGTAAATACCGCCAGCAGGACGTCCGCGCCGCGCGCGGCACCACGCTTACTGCCAAAAGCTGGCTCACCGAAGCCCCGCTGCGCATGTTGATGAACAACCTTGATCCTGAGGTGGCGGAAAACCCCCACGAACTGGTGGTCTACGGCGGCATAGGCCGCGCCGCACGCAACTGGGAATGCTATGACGCAATTGTAAAATCCCTGACCGAACTCGAACACGACGAAACCCTGCTGGTGCAGTCCGGCAAGCCGGTTGGCGTATTTAAAACCCATAAGAACGCGCCGCGTGTACTGATCGCCAACTCTAACCTCGTGCCCCACTGGGCCACCTGGGAACACTTCAACGAGCTGGACGCGAAAGGGCTGGCGATGTATGGCCAGATGACCGCCGGGAGCTGGATCTACATCGGCAGCCAGGGGATTGTGCAGGGCACCTACGAAACCTTCGTGGAAGCGGGGCGTCAGCACTATAACGGCTCGCTGAAAGGCCGCTGGGTGCTTACCGCCGGTCTGGGCGGGATGGGCGGCGCGCAGCCGCTGGCCGCCACGCTGGCCGGTGCGTGCTCGCTGAACATTGAGTGCCAGCAGAGCCGCATTGATTTCCGTCTGCGTACCCGTTACGTTGACGAACAGGCCGAGAATCTTGATGACGCGCTGGCGCGCATCAAAAAATACACGTCCGAAGGCAAAGCGGTGTCGATTGCCCTGTGCGGCAACGCGGCGGATATTCTGCCGGAGCTGGTTGCCCGCGGCGTGCGTCCGGATCTCGTTACCGACCAGACCAGCGCCCATGACCCGCTGCACGGTTACCTGCCAAAAGGCTGGACGTGGGAAGACTACCAGCAAAAAGCGGAAACCGACCCTGAAGGCACGGTACTGGCGGCTAAGCGTTCGATGGCGGAACACGTCTCCGCGATGCTGGCCTTCAGCCAGTTGGGCATTCCAACCTTTGACTACGGCAACAACATCCGCCAGATGGCGAAAGAGATGGGCGTGAATAACGCCTTCGATTTCCCCGGCTTCGTGCCTGCCTATATCCGTCCGCTATTCTGCCGCGGCATTGGCCCGTTCCGCTGGGTGGCCTTGTCCGGCGATCCGCAGGATATCTACAAAACCGACGACAAAGTGAAGGAGATCGTCGCAGACGACGAACACCTGCACCACTGGCTGGATATGGCTCGCGAACGCATCAGCTTCCAGGGCTTGCCGGCGCGCATCTGCTGGGTAGGGCTGGAGTGGCGGCAAAAGCTGGGTCTGGCCTTCAACGAAATGGTGCGCAGCGGTGAAGTCTCCGCGCCTATCGTCATTGGCCGCGACCATCTCGACTCCGGCTCCGTCGCCAGCCCGAACCGTGAAACCGAAGCCATGCGCGACGGATCTGACGCGGTCTCCGACTGGCCATTGCTTAATGCCCTGCTGAATACCGCCAGCGGCGCCACCTGGGTCTCGCTGCACCACGGCGGCGGCGTCGGGATGGGCTTCTCCCAGCACTCAGGGATGGTCATCGTCTGTGACGGAACCGATGAAGCGGCCGCGCGCATCGCCCGCGTGCTGCACAACGACCCGGCAACCGGCGTGATGCGTCACGCGGATGCGGGTTACGAGATTGCCATTGACTGTGCCAAAGAGCAGGGACTGAACCTGCCGATGATCTCTGCCACACAAGGAAAGCATGCATGAACGCGTTAACTCTCACTCCCGGCTCGCTGACGCTCAAACAGCTGCGTAACGTCTGGCGCCAGCCGGTCACCCTTTCACTTGATGAAAGCGCCCACGCCGCGATAAACGACAGCGTCGCCTGCGTAGAAGCGATTGTTGCCGAAGGGCGCACCGCCTACGGGATTAACACCGGCTTTGGCCTGCTGGCGCAAACCCGCATCGCCACGCACGATCTGGAAAACTTACAGCGTTCGCTGGTGCTGTCGCACGCGGCAGGCGTCGGCCAGCCGCTGGATGATGAGATTGTCCGTCTGATGATGGTGCTCAAAATCAACAGCCTGGCGCGCGGTTTCTCGGGCATTCGCCTGAGCGTGATCCAGGCGCTGATGGCCCTGGTGAATGCAGAAGTCTATCCGTGGATCCCGGCAAAAGGTTCCGTCGGCGCCTCCGGCGATCTCGCCCCGCTGGCGCACATGTCGCTGCTGCTGCTGGGTGAGGGCAAAGCGCGCTGGCAGGGCGAGTGGCTCCCTGCGAAAGAAGCGCTGGCAAAAGCCGGCTTAACGCCAATCACCCTCGCGGCAAAAGAGGGGCTGGCGCTGCTCAACGGCACGCAGGCGTCGACGGCCTTTGCGCTGCGCGGCCTGTTTGAAGCGGAAGATCTGTTCGCCTCCGCGGTGGTGTGCGGTGCGCTGACCACCGAGGCGGTGCTCGGCTCGCGTCGTCCGTTTGACGCGCGTATTCACGCGGTGCGCGGCCAGCGCGGGCAGATTGATGCCGCCGCCATGTACCGCCACGTGCTTACCGACACGAGTGAGATTGCGGATTCACACCATAACTGCGAGAAGGTGCAGGATCCGTATTCCCTGCGCTGTCAGCCGCAGGTGATGGGGGCGTGCCTGACGCAGCTGCGCCAGGCAGCAGAGGTGCTGCTGGTGGAGGCCAACGCGGTCTCCGACAACCCGCTGGTGTTCGCCGAGGAAAACGAGGTGGTCTCCGGGGGCAACTTCCACGCCGAGCCGGTGGCGATGGCGGCGGATAATATCGCGCTGGCGATTGCCGAAGTCGGGGCGTTATCCGAGCGCCGCATCGCGCTGATGATGGATAAACACATGTCCCAGCTGCCACCGTTCCTGGTGCGTAACGGCGGGGTTAACTCAGGCTTTATGATCGCTCAGGTGACGGCCGCAGCGCTGGCAAGTGAGAACAAGGCGCTGTCGCACCCGCACAGCGTGGACAGCCTGCCAACCTCGGCGAATCAGGAAGATCACGTTTCGATGGCCCCGGCTGCCGGGCGTCGTCTGTGGGAGATGGCCTCCAACACCCGCGGCGTGCTGGCGGTGGAGTGGCTGGCGGCGTGTCAGGGTATCGATCTGCGCGAAGGGCTTAAATCCAGCCCGCTGCTGGAGCAGGCGCGCCATGTGCTGCGCGAGCACGTCACGCATTACGATGACGACCGCTTCTTTGCGCCGGATATTGATAAGGCGATGCAGCTTCTGGAAAAGGGACGCCTTGTAGGACTGCTACCTTCGGTGCTGTGATTTTTGTCCGGTGGCGCTGCGCTTACCGGGCCTACGAATGCGAAATCCAGGCCGGGTAAGGCGTAGCCGCCACCCGGCTTTTTTCAGGAATACATCGCCGTAATCGACGCGCTCCCCAGGGAATGGAAATGCACGTTAAACCCGACCATCGCGCCGCTCGCGCCTTCATCGACCTCAATCTTCTCCACATCCAGCGCGTGCACCGTGAAGATATAGCGGTGGGTTTCCCCTTTTGGTGGCGCCGCGCCGCCGTAGCCCGCTTTACCAAAGTCAGTGCGCGTCTGAATGGCACCTTCAGGCAGGGCAACCAGGTCTGAACCGGAACCCTGCGGCAGCACGCGCGTGTCGGCGGGCAGGTTCGCCACAACCCAGTGCCACCAGCCCGAGCCGGTCGGCGCGTCCGGGTCGTAGCAGGTCACGACAAAGCTTTTGGTTCCTGCAGGAACGTCGTCCCACGCCAGGTGCGGGGAGATATTATCCCCCTGATAGCCCATGCCGTTGAAAACGTGGCGTTCCGGGAGTTTTTCACCGTCGCGCAGATCTTTACTGATGATTTTCATACGGTTTATCCTCGTTATTCACTCGTTCAGGAAGTGTAACGCATGGGATTAAATCGCGAAATGCGCGGGAATGTTAACGGCTGTTACGACCGCGTCGGTTAATTTACGCAACTGCTCCGGCGTGATGCTGTACGGCGGCATCAGGTAGATAAGCTTGCCGAAAGGCCGCACCCAGACGCCCTGCTCAACGAAGAAGCGCTGCAGCGCCGCCATGTTCACCGGGCGGGTGGTTTCAATCACCCCGATGGCACCGAGCACGCGCACGTCCGCCACAAAATTCGCTCCCGAGGCGGCGCTCAGCTCTCCTTTCAGCTGTGCCTCAATCGCCGCGACCTGCGTCCGCCACTCGCCGCTCTCCAGAATGGCGAGGCTTTCGCTTGCCACGGCGCAGGCCAGCGGGTTGCCCATAAACGTTGGGCCGTGCATAAAGCAGCCCGCCTCGCCGTCGCTGATGGTGTCGGCAACCTGACGAGTGGTGAGGGTGGCGGAGAGCGTCATGGTGCCGCCGGTCAGCGCTTTGCCGAGGCACAGAATATCCGGGGCGATACCCGCGTGTTCGCAGGCAAACAGCTTGCCGGTGCGGCCAAAGCCGGTGGCAATTTCGTCGGCAATCAGCAGAATGCCCTCGCGGTCGCACATCTTGCGGATGCGCCTCAGCCATTCCGGATGGTACATCCGCATTCCGCCCGCGCCCTGCACGATCGGTTCGAGAATAACGGCGGCGATTTCATGGCGATGTGCCGCCATCAGCCGCGCGAAGCCCACCATGTCCATCTCGTTCCATTCGCCGTCGAAGCGGCTTTGCGGCGCAGGGGCAAACAGGTTTTCTGGCAGATACCCCTTCCACAGGCTGTGCATGGAGTTGTCCGGATCGCAGACCGACATCGCCCCGAAGGTATCCCCGTGATAGCCGTTGCGGAAGGTGAGGAACCGCTGGCGCGTTTCGCCCTTCGCATGCCAGTACTGCAGCGCCATCTTCATCGCCACTTCCACCGCCACCGAGCCGGAATCGGCCAGGAAAACGCACTCCAGTGAGTCAGGCGTCATCGCCACCAGGCGACGGCATAAATCCACCGCGGGCTGATGGGTGATTCCGCCAAACATCACGTGCGACATCTGGTCAATCTGAGCCTTCATCGCCGCGTTCAGGCGCGGGTGGTTATACCCGTGAATCGCCGCCCACCAGGAGGACATTCCGTCAACCAGCCGCTCGCCGCTGGCGAGATGCAGCTCGCAGCCGTGGGCAGAGGCCACCGGATAGACGGGAAGGGGGCGGGTAGTAGAGGTGTAAGGGTGCCAGATATGCTGCTTGTCGAAGGCGAGATCGTCCTGGGTCATAATCGACTTGTAAACCATTTTGAAAAGTTTTAGGTTTACGAGTATAAACCGAACCGAAAATTAACAAAACCCTTTGGAGAAGCCCAATGGCTCACCACGCACGCTGGACGATGTCGCAAGTTACTGAATTATTCAACAAACCTTTCCTTGAGCTGATGTTTGAAGCGCAACAGGTGCATCGTCAGCACTTCGATCCTCGCCATGTTCAGGTCAGCACGCTGCTGTCGATCAAGACCGGCGCCTGTCCTGAAGACTGCAAATATTGCCCGCAGAGCGCGCGCTACAAAACCGGTCTCGAATCCGAGCGTCTGATGGAAGTGGAGCAGGTGCTCGACTCCGCGCGCAAGGCGAAAAACGCCGGCTCAACCCGCTTCTGCATGGGCGCGGCGTGGAAGAACCCGCACGATCGCGATATGCCGTATCTGGAGCAGATGGTGAAAGGCGTGAAGGAGATGGGGCTTGAGGCCTGCATGACCCTCGGAACGCTGAACGAGGAGCAGGCGCAGCGTCTCTCTGCCGCGGGGCTGGACTACTACAACCACAACCTCGACACCTCGCCGGAATTTTACGGCAACATCATCACCACGCGCACCTACCAGGAGCGTCTGGATACGCTGGATAAAGTGCGTGACGCGGGGATCAAGGTCTGCTCCGGCGGCATCGTGGGCTTAGGTGAAACGGTGAAAGACCGTGCGGGCCTGCTGCTGCAGCTGGCGAACCTGCCGACCCCGCCGGAAAGCGTGCCGATCAACATGCTGGTGAAGGTCAAGGGCACGCCGCTGGCGGATAACGAGGACGTGGATGCGTTTGATTTTATTCGCACCATCGCGGTGGCGCGCATCATGATGCCAACGTCTTACGTTCGCCTCTCTGCGGGCCGCGAGCAGATGAGCGAGCAGACCCAGGCGATGTGCTTTATGGCCGGCGCCAACTCCATCTTCTACGGCTGCAAGCTGCTGACCACGCCGAACCCGGAAGAGGACAAAGACGTCCAGCTGTTCCGCAAGCTGGGGCTGAACCCGCACCAGACCGGGGTGCTGACGGGCGATAACGAGCAACAGCAGCAGCTGGAGCAGCAGATTCTCAACGCCGATACCGACCAGTTCTACAACGCGGCAGCCGTATGACCTGGCAGGTACGGATTAATGCCGCGCTGGAAGAACGCCGGGCGGCAGAGGCGTTTCGCGTTCGCAGGGTGGTGGAAAACGGCGCGGGCCGTTTTCTGACCCGCGAGGGACGGCAGTTTTGTAATTTCTCCAGCAATGACTATCTCGGACTGAGCCAGCATCCGGCCATCGTCCGCGCCTGGCAGCAGGGCGCGGAGCGGTTTGGCGTGGGCAGCGGTGGCTCGGGGCACGTCAGCGGATACACCACGGCGCATCAGGCGCTGGAGGAAGAGCTGGCCGACTGGCTGGGCTATCCGCGCGCGCTGCTGTTTATCTCCGGCTTTGCCGCCAACCAGGCGGTCATCACGGCCATGATGGGGAAAGAGGACCGCATTGTCGCCGACCGTTTAAGCCACGCCTCGCTGCTGGAAGCGGCAAACTTAAGTCCGGCGCAGCTGCGGCGTTTTGCCCATAACGATGCGTCACAGCTCGCCTCGCTGCTGGACAAACCCTGCGACGGGCAACAGCTGGCGGTCACGGAAGGGGTGTTCAGCATGGACGGCGACAGTGCGCCGCTTGCCGCGCTTCACGAGGCCGCAAAGCGGCAAAATGCCTGGCTGCTGGTCGATGATGCTCACGGCACCGGCGTGATGGGCGATGAAGGACGCGGCAGCGCCCATCAACAAAACGTGAAGCCGGAACTGCTGGTGGTCACCTTTGGCAAAGGCTTTGGCGTCAGCGGCGCCGCCGTGCTGTGCAGCGAATCCGTCGCTGACTATCTGCTGCAGTTTGCCCGTCACCTCATCTACAGCACCAGCATGCCCCCGGCGCAGGCCGTGGCGCTGTCGGCGTCGCTGGCGGTGATCCGCAGCGCAGAAGGGGATGAACGCCGTCAGCAGCTGGCAGAGCACATCTCCTGCTTCCGTCAGGGACTGGCGGCGCTTCCCTTCCAGAGTCCCGATTCGCAGAGCGCCATCCAGCCCGTGATTGTCGGCGAAAACGGCCGCGCGCTGGCGCTGGCCCAGGCGCTGCGCGAGCGGGGGATGTGGGTTACGGCCATTCGTCCGCCAACAGTTCCGCCGGGCACCGCGCGTCTGCGCTTAACCCTGACGGCGGCGCATGAGGCGCAGGATATCCAGACGCTGCTGGAGGCGCTTCATGATGCCGGTGAATAAGCAGGCCGTTGCGGCGGCGTTTGGCCGGGCCGCGCGGAGCTATTCGCAGCACGATGAACTCCAGCGCCAGAGCGCGCAGGGGCTTCTGGCCGCGCTTGGCGAGAACCGCTTCCCGCAGGTGCTGGACGCCGGCTGTGGTCCCGGCAGCAACAGCCGCTACTGGCGCGAGGCGGGGAGCGAGGTGACGGCCATCGACCTGTCGCCCGCCATGCTGGACGAGGCGCGCCAGCAGCAGGCTGCGCACCACTATGTAGTGGCGGATATCGAGGCGATCCCGCTGGCGGACGCGCAGTTCGATCTGGTCTGGAGCCATCTGGCGGTGCAGTGGTGCAGCAGCCTGCCGCAGGCGTTACGCGAGCTTTATCGCGTCGCACGACCGGGCGGAAAGGTAGCCTTTACCACCTTGCTGGAAAGTTCGCTGCCGGAGCTGAATCAGGCGTGGAAAGCGGTGGATGAGCAGCCGCACGCGAACCGCTTTTTATCGTATGAGCAGGTGACGCAGGCGCTGGCAGGCTGGCGCTGTCGCAGCACGGTGCAAACCATCACGCTTAATTTTAGCGACGCGTTCAGCGCCATGCGCTCTCTGAAGGGCATCGGCGCCACGCACCTGCACGCCGGGCGGGAGAAAAAACCGCTGACCCGGGGGCAGCTGCAACGCCTGGAGCTGGCCTGGCCGCAGCAGCGGGGCCTTTTCCCGCTCTCTTATCAACTTTTTCATGGGATTATCGAACGTGACTGAACGTTATTTTGTTACCGGCACGGATACGGAAGTGGGCAAAACGGTTGCCAGCGCTGCGCTGCTGCAGGCGGCACGACTGCTCGGAAAAAACACCGCCGGATATAAGCCCGTGGCTTCCGGCAGCGAGATGACGGCGGAAGGGGTACGCAACACCGACGCGCTGGCGCTCCAGCGTAACAGTAGCCTTGAGCTTGCCTATTCGGCGGTGAATCCCTATACCTTTGCCGAGCCGACGTCGCCGCACATTATCAGCGCTGATGAAGGCCGTCCGATTGATTTCGCCGTGCTGTCTGCCGGGTTACGGACGCTGGAAAGCCAAGCCGACTGGGTGCTGGTGGAAGGCGCGGGAGGCTGGTTTACGCCGCTTTCGGACACGCAGACCTTTGCTGACTGGGTGCAGGCCGAGCGGCTTCCGGTCATTCTGGTCGTCGGCGTGAAGCTGGGCTGCATCAATCACGCCATGCTGACGGCGCAGGCCGTTCAGCAGGCAGGGCTGACGCTGGCAGGCTGGATAGCCAACGACGTGGTTGCGCCGGGCAGGCGGCATCAGGAGTATCTGGCGACCCTCAAGCGCATGCTCCCGGCACCGTTCCTCGGGGAAATCCCCTGGATTGCTGGCGATGCTGAGCAGGCCGAAACCGGGCGTTATCTCGACCTCAGCGTCTTGCTTCCCGCGACATCCAGTGGGCGATAAGCTCATCGTTCAGCTCGCTAACGTGGCCCTGAGCCACGTTACGCCCGCGATAAAGCATGCAAAACCGATCCGCCACCCGGCGGATAAACGACAGCTGCTGCTCCGCCAGCAGCACCGTCATGCCTAACTCCCGGTTTAAGCGCACCAGCAGCTGCGCCAGCTTCTGGGCAAATCCGTGTCCTGCCCCATGCGTAGGCTCATCCAGAATCAGCATCCGTGGGCGGTTGACCAGTGCATTCGCCAGGGCAAGCTGATACTGATCCTCTGGCGAAAGGGCATTGCCCCGCGTCTGACGTCGCGCGTAGAGTTCCGGGAACAGATCGTATACGTCGCTTTTCGCCGCCGGGTCGGGTTTCCCCATCGCCCGCATGGCAATATGCAGATTCTCCTCAATCGTCAGTTGAGAAAAAATACGCCTGTCCTGCGGCACATAGCCTATTCCCGGCTCTGAACGTTGTTCCGGTGCCGGGCTGAGCAAATCACGCGGCGGTGCGCCCGCTTCATGCCAGATAATCGTGCCGCTTTCGACGGGGATGTTTCCGGTAATGCAGTTCATCAGGGTGGTTTTGCCCATCCCCGGCAGGCCTATGACGCCTGTACACATCCCTTGCGGAAAATCCAAATCCACGTTCCATAGCGTATGTTGGCTTCCGTAAAACTGATTCACTGCACGCAGACTCAACATCTTTTTCTCCTTAAAAATGCGTAGGGATAGGCCTGACGTGAAGCTGCAAAACGCTTGCCAGAAACCTGAAATCGATTAAAAAAACGACTTTTTTAGGAATAAGCCACAGGAGAGCAGGGTAAAAACGCGTGGCTTGCACATCGACGGTGCCGGGAATGGTGAGTTGTGGTGCAGGACAAAAAATGGCTGAAATGTGAGCAGGATCGCATCTGTTGGTTATGAATGACTCAACTGTTTATCGTCAAAAAAGAACTATAAAAATTTTTTGTTGCCGCCTCGTGGGAAAATCCGGGAATTTGCTGAGCGGCGGTCTACACGGGCTGGAAGCAGTTATCCACTATTCCTGTGGATAACCATGTGCATTAGAGTTAGAAAACACGCGATAAGCGAGAGAAGACGCGGCTTTCGCCCAAATTGACGCGAAACGCGGCTTTAGAAAATATCGTTTAAAATTTAATTGCTTAGATAAAAGCAATTACCGTAATGAAAGTGTCACTCGTTGCCATAAAACTATCATTACCTGGCTTGACAAATGTTAAAAAAGAAAAAGTTCTGGGGATAACCCAACCTGGCTGGTTTTTTATCTCGTCAGAGCCTAAATTTTGTCCGCTAACGCGCTAATGACTCCGCCGCTACGCTAAATATCCTGACACGCTACTGGTTTTTCATCCAGTGTTTTTTACTGGCATTCCTGGCAACAACGAGTAAAATTACTCACCTGCCGCTTATAACGTCATCAGGTCGTCGCCCATGAGTAAACCGTTCAAACTGAATTCTGCTTTCCGCCCCTCTGGCGATCAGCCTGAGGCGATCCGTCGTCTTAAAGAGGGGCTGGAAGACGGGCTGGCGCACCAGACGCTGCTGGGGGTAACCGGCTCGGGCAAAACGTTTACTGTCGCCAACGTGATCGCTGACCTGCAGCGCCCCACGATGGTGCTTGCACCCAATAAAACCCTCGCGGCACAGCTATACGGCGAGATGAAAGAGTTCTTCCCGGAAAACGCGGTGGAGTATTTTGTCTCCTACTACGATTACTACCAGCCGGAAGCCTATGTGCCGAGCTCTGATACCTTCATCGAGAAAGATGCTTCGGTGAACGAACACATCGAACAGATGCGACTGTCGGCGACCAAGGCGCTGCTTGAGCGACGCGATGTGGTTGTGGTCGCGTCTGTTTCGGCGATTTACGGCCTGGGCGATCCGGATCTCTATCTGAAGATGATGCTGCACCTGACGCAGGGGATGATCATCGATCAGCGCGCAATTTTGCGCCGTCTGGCCGAGCTGCAGTACACCCGTAATGACCAGGCCTTCCAGCGCGGGACGTTCCGCGTGCGCGGTGAGGTGATCGACATCTTCCCGGCGGAATCGGACGATATGGCGCTGCGCGTCGAGCTGTTTGACGAAGAGGTTGAGCGTTTGTCACTGTTCGACCCGCTGACCGGCCACGTTGAGTCGGTGATACAGCGTTTTACCATCTACCCTAAAACGCACTACGTGACGCCACGCGAGCGTATCGTGCAGGCGATGGAAGAGATCAAAGAGGAGCTTGCAGAGCGCCGTAAGGTGCTTCTGGCTAACAATAAGCTGCTGGAAGAGCAGCGCCTGAGCCAGCGCACCCAGTTCGATCTGGAGATGATGAACGAGCTGGGCTACTGCTCGGGTATCGAAAACTACTCGCGCTTCCTCTCCGGGCGCGGGCCGGGCGAGCCACCGCCGACGCTGTTTGACTACCTTCCGGCCGACGGTCTGCTGGTGATCGACGAATCCCACGTCACGATCCCGCAGATCGGCGGGATGTACCGCGGCGACCGCGCGCGTAAAGAGACGCTGGTGGAGTACGGCTTCCGCCTGCCGTCAGCGCTGGATAACCGTCCGATGAAGTTTGAAGAGTTTGAGGCGCTGGCGCCGCAGACCATCTACGTGTCGGCCACGCCGGGCAACTACGAGCTGGAAAAATCCGGCGATGAGGTGATCGATCAGGTGGTCCGTCCGACAGGGCTGCTGGACCCGATTATCGAAGTGCGCCCGGTGGCGACCCAGGTGGACGATCTGCTCTCTGAGATCCGCGCCCGTTCCGCCATCAACGAGCGCGTGCTGGTGACGACACTCACCAAGCGCATGGCGGAAGACCTGACCGAGTATCTTGAAGAACACGGTGAGAAGGTGCGCTATCTGCACTCGGATATCGACACCGTGGAGCGCATGGAGATTATCCGCGATCTGCGTCTGGGCGAGTTTGACGTGCTGGTGGGGATCAACCTGTTGCGAGAAGGTCTGGATATGCCGGAAGTTTCGCTGGTGGCGATTCTGGACGCCGATAAAGAGGGCTTCCTGCGCTCTGAACGCTCCCTGATCCAGACCATTGGCCGCGCCGCGCGTAACGTCAACGGGAAAGCGATTCTGTACGGCGACAAAATCACCCCGTCGATGGCGAAAGCGATTGGCGAAACGGAACGCCGACGCGAGAAGCAGCAGCGCTACAACGAAGAGCACGGCATTACGCCGCAGGGGTTGAACAAGAAGGTGGTGGATATTCTGGCACTGGGTCAGAACATTGCGAAGACCAAAGCGAAAGGCCGCGGCAAGGCGCGTTCAGTGGTGGAAGAAGATACCGTCGTACTGACGCCGAAGGCACTGCAGCAGAAAATCCACGAGCTGGAAGGGCAGATGATGCAGCACGCCCAGAACCTGGAGTTCGAAGAGGCGGCGCAGATCCGCGACCAGCTGCATCAGCTGCGGGATCTGTTTATTGCGGCATCATAGGTAAAGCGGCGTGTATTCCCCCTCTCCCCGTGGGAGAGGGCTGGGGTGAGGGCATCAGGCCGCACAAAGCGAACCTAACCCAACGCCTGAATCGCTTTCTCCAGCGCCTCGCGCAGCAGGTGGCGGTCGTGACGATATTTAATATCGCTGGCTTCCAGCGGCTCCTGCACCACCACGCGATCGCCAATCCCTGTCACATCCACTTTTGGCCCAACCACGACACCGTCGATAATTTTCTTACCGACATACTGCTCCATCAGGTCCAGCTTGTCCGCCAGCGACAGGCTCGCCGCTGCCGGACTCAGCTCACGGCCCAGGTTACCGATATAGACCATCGGGGCAGGGGTGCGACGCAGCGCCTGCGCCAGCTCTTTTACCAGCAGAATGGGCATCAGGCTGGTATAAAAACTGCCTGGACCGATCAGGATAAGATCCGCTTCACCAATGGCCTCTACTGCTTCCCGCGTGGCGGGTACGCTCGGATAGGTCATCAACTCCGTTGGCGGCAGGAGGAGCTGGTCAATATTCACCTCGCCGTAAACTTCATGCCCTTCGGCATCGATTGCCATTAAGTCAACCGGTTGTTCAGACATGGGGATCAGGAATGCGTCCACCTTGAGCAGATTACGGATTAAGTTGATGGCTTCCAGAGGCCGTACGCTCAGGTGATCCAGCGCCTTTAACATCAGATTTCCGAGGTTATGCCCGGAAAGTTCGCCATTGCCGCCAAAACGGTACTCAAACATCGCCGACGCGACGCTCGGCTCGGTAATTAACTGGTTCAGGCAGTTGCGCATATCTCCCCAGGCAATGCCGCCTTCAGCCCGCCTGATCCGCCCGGTTGAGCCGCCGTTGTCGGTGGTTGTCACTATCCCTGTCAGCCGTGAGCCCAGTGACGACAAAGAGGACATGACGCGGCCCAGGCCGTGGCCTCCGCCAAGAGCGACCACTCGGTCAAGATCCGCAAAAGTGCGATTGCGCATACGTATTCCTTATCACGTTCGATCGCGTAACAGTAACCTAACTACCCCCAAAAGACGATGCCTCACCCAATGCAAAATGACGTATATCAATGCGAAAATGCGGTTTTTAGGTATTCTGTAGCGAAAATGCAGGACTGAATCGCTATATACATAATTATATAGCGAAAAGCGACAATGGCGGAGTGTCGATTTCCACGCTACTATCGCCATAACCACGTTTTCAAAACTGAAAACATACACTCTAGCCCTGGCGCCTGTGTCGAATGATATGGCGCCCTGGCCGTGGCGGATTTGCCACCAGGGTACAGAAAGAAATGACTGTGCCTCCCGATCTGGAAAGGTGTACATGGCTTCACAACTTACTGATGCTTTCGCGCGTAAGTTTTACTACTTGCGTCTGTCGATTACCGATGTGTGCAACTTCCGTTGCACCTACTGCCTGCCCGATGGCTACAAGCCGGGCAGCGTCACCAATAATGGCTTTCTCTCCGTGGATGAAGTGCGCCGCGTCACGCGTGCGTTCTCTGAGCTCGGTACCGAAAAAGTCCGTCTGACCGGTGGCGAACCCTCCCTGCGCCGCGATTTCCCCGACATCATTGCCGCCGTACGCGAAAACGAACGCATCCGCCAGATCGCGGTGACCACCAACGGTTACCGCATGGCGCGTGACGTGGCCACCTGGCGTGACGCTGGCCTAACCGCGATCAACGTCAGCGTGGACAGCCTTGATGCCCGGCAGTTTCACGCCATTACCGGTCAGGACAAGTTCCGCCAGGTGATGGACGGCATCGATGCGGCGTTTACCGCCGGGTTCGAAAAGGTCAAAGTCAACACGGTGCTGATGCGCGACGTAAACCACCATCAGCTGGACACCTTCCTGGCGTGGATTAAATCCCGTCCCATTCAACTGCGTTTTATCGAGCTGATGGAAACGGGCGAGGGCAGCGAACTGTTCCGACGTCACCATATTTCCGGCATGGTGTTGCGCGACGAGCTGCTGAAACGCGGCTGGATCCACCAGATCCGCCAGCGCAGCGACGGCCCGGCACAGGTCTTTTGTCACCCGGATTACGAAGGCGAGATTGGGCTGATCATGCCCTATGAGAAAGACTTCTGTGCCAGCTGCAACCGCCTGCGCGTCTCTTCCGTCGGCAAACTCCATCTCTGCCTGTTTGGCGACGGTGGCGTGGATCTTCGCGATCTGCTGGAAGATGATGCGCAGCAGGCCGCGCTTGAAGCGCGCATTTCCGAGGCGCTGACGCACAAAAAGCAGACCCACTTCCTGCATCAGGGCAATACCGGCATTACTCAGAACCTGTCCTACATCGGCGGGTAATCAGTCTTTAGAAGGAACCAGAAGATGAGTCAGGTCAGCGCAGAATTTATCCCGACACGCATTGCTATTCTTACCGTTTCCGACCGCCGTGGAGAAGAGGATGATACCTCCGGCCACTGGCTGCGTGAGGCGGCCCATGACGCGGGGCATACCATCGTCGATAAAGCGATTGTGAAAGAGAACCGCTACGCCATTCGCGCGCAGGTCTCTCAGTGGATCGCCAGTGCTGAGGTGCAGGTGGTGCTGATCACCGGCGGCACCGGCTTTACCGCGGGCGATCAGACCCCCGAGGCGCTGATCCCGCTGTTTGACCGCGAGGTGGAAGGCTTCGGCGAAGTGTTCCGTATGCTCTCCTTTGAAGAGATTGGTACCTCCACGCTGCAGTCGCGCGCGGTGGCCGGCGTGGCAAACAACACGCTGATTTTCGCCATGCCGGGCTCGACCAAAGCCTGCCGCACCGCGTGGGAAAATATTATTGCCCCGCAGCTGGATGCCCGTACCCGTCCGTGTAATTTTCATCCCCATTTGAAGAAGTAAACTATGTCACAACTGACCCACATTAACGCCGCTGGCGAAGCGCATATGGTGGATGTCTCCGCCAAGGCCGAAACGGTGCGCGAGGCGCGTGCTGAGGCATTCGTCACCATGCTGCCTGAGACGCTGGCGATGATTATCGACGGCAGCCACCATAAGGGCGACGTCTTTGCGACCGCCCGCATCGCCGGTATTCAGGCTGCAAAACGGACCTGGGACCTCATCCCGCTCTGCCATCCGCTGATGCTGAGCAAGGTGGAAGTGAACCTGCAGGCGCAGCCGGAGCACAACCGCGTGCGTATTGAGTCCCTCTGTCGCTTAACCGGCAAAACCGGCGTGGAGATGGAAGCCCTGACGGCGGCCTCCGTCGCCGCGCTGACCATCTACGACATGTGCAAAGCGGTGCAGAAAGATATGGTGATTGGCCCGGTTCGTCTGCTGGCGAAAAGCGGCGGCAAATCCGGTGATTTTAAGGTGGACAGCCATGATTAAGGTGCTCTTTTTCGCCCAGGTGCGTGAGCTGGTCAATACCGACAGCCTGACGCTGGACGCCTCTTTTGAAAACGTCGCCGCCCTGCGCGCGCACCTGGCGGCACAAAGCGACCGCTGGGCGCTGGCGCTCGACGAAGGCAAGCTGCTGGCGGCCGTTAACCAGACGCTGGTGGAGTTCACCCACCCGCTGACTGAAGGGGATGAAGTGGCCTTCTTCCCGCCAGTCACAGGGGGCTAAGATGGCTGAAACCCGAATTCTGGTCGGTCCCGAGCGCTTTAACGTCGGTACAGAATATGACTGGCTGGCGGAGCGCGATGAAGACGGCGCGGTCGTTACGTTCACCGGTAAAGTGCGTAACCACAATCTCGGCGACAGCGTAAAAGCGCTGACGCTGGAGCACTATCCGGGCATGACGGAGAAATCGCTGGCGGCAATTGTGGATGAAGCGCGAGGCCGCTGGCCGCTCGGGCGGGTCACGGTGATCCACCGCATCGGCGAGATGTGGCCTGGCGAAGAGATTGTCTTTGTCGGCGTGACCAGCGCGCACCGCGGTAGCGCCTTTGCGGCAGGGGAGTTCATTATGGATTACCTCAAAACCAAAGCCCCGTTCTGGAAGCGCGAAGCCACGCCGGAAGGCGACCGCTGGGTGGAATCTCGCGACAGCGATAAACAGGCCGCCAGTCGTTGGTAGTCGGTTTACGTGGATGTGTTACTCTTAACGTGTGTGTCTCTTCTTAACCTTAATCAGGAGTGAATCATGGACCGATTTCCGCGTTCCGATTCAATAGTACAGCAGACCCGTAGCGGGCTGCAGACGTATATGGCGCAGGTGTACGGCTGGATGACGGTCGGCCTGCTGCTTACCGCGTTCATCGCGTGGTATGCGGCGAACACGCCTGAGCTGATGATGTTTATCTTCTCCAGCAAAATCACCTTCTTTGGGCTGATTATCGCACAGCTGGCGCTGGTGTTTGTGCTTTCCGGCCTGGTGCAGAAACTCAGTGCCGGAATGGCGACCACGCTGTTTATGCTCTATTCGGCGCTGACCGGTTTGACGCTCTCCAGCATTTTCATCGTTTACACCTACTCCTCCATCGCCAGCACCTTCGTGGTGACCGGCGGGATGTTCGGCGTGATGAGCCTTTACGGTTACACCACCAAACGTGACCTGAGCGGCTTAGGTAATATGCTTTTTATGGGGCTGATCGGGATTGTGCTGGCATCGCTGGTGAACCTGTGGCTCAAGAGCGACGCGCTGATGTGGGCCGTGACCTATATCGGGGTGGTAGTCTTTGTCGGGCTGACGGCCTATGACACTCAGAAGCTGAAAAACATCGGCGAGCAGATCGACGTGCGCGACAGTTCCAACCTGCGCAAATACTCGATTCTGGGCGCGCTGACGCTCTATCTGGACTTCATCAACCTGTTCCTGATGCTGCTGCGGATTTTCGGTAACCGTCGCTAGGGTTGTTTTGCCGGGTGGCGGTGCGGTCTGGTGCCCTCACCCTGACCCTCTCCCACGGGAGAGGGAACAAACACTAAAAACGGCAACAAAGTTGCCGTTTTGCTTTTATTTCGCCATTGCCTTCTCATTTTTCGCCCGTAACTTTTTCGCCCGGCTCTCCAGCACCAGATAACAGACCGTTGCCAGCGCCAGCGGCAGGAAGTAATAGAGCATGCGGTAGGCGAGCAGGGCGGCAATAATCGTCCCCTGTGAAACATGTTCTCCGGCCAGCAGCGCGATAAACACCGCCTCCAGCACACCAATTCCCGCCGGAATATGCACGATAACCCCGGCGATACTGCTCACCAGCAGCACGCCCAGCACGAAGAAGTAGTTCACGTCCTCGCCAATCAGCAGCCAGATGATCGCCCCCATCGCCATCCAGTTGGCGCTGGATACCGCCATCTGCAGCACCGCGAACTTCCACGACGGCAATACCAGTTTCTGCCCTTTAATGGTCATATGGCGGCGTTTGGCAAAGGCGCAGGCCCACAGATACACGGCGATGATCAGCAGCAGCACGATGCCAAGAATGCGCAGCGTCGCTTCATCGATGTACCAGTGCGCGGGCAGCTGTACCACGCCGATGGTGAAAATCACCCCACCCAGCAGAATGTACCCCAGCCAGTTGGTTGTGATACTCAGCGAGAAAATGCGCGTGATGGTGCCGCCCGGTAATCCGAGACGCGAGTACAGGCGATAGCGCATGCCGATGCCGCCCACCCAGGTGCTCAGCGTCAGGTTGAAGGCGTAGCAGATAAACGACACCAGCATCACCTGACGTTTAGCCAGCTTGTGGCCGCAGTAGGCGCGACCGAGCAGGTCGTAGCAGCCGTACATCAGGTAGCTGACGATAACCAGCCCTACGGCACCCAGCAGCACCAGCCGGTTATAGTTTCGGATAACCTTCCACACCTCTTCCCAGTCCACTTTCTGCGCGTAGACCACCAGCAGTACAGCGACCGCGATAAAGAATACCCAGGTGAGGATTTTTTTCGCCAGCCGCCAGCGAGGATGAGATTTTGACATCAGGGTTTGCCTCCATCTTCCGCTTCAACGCGGTCCTGGGTTTCCATTTCAGGTTGTACCGGCGGATCAACCTGCGCCAGCTTTGGCGTATGCGCTGGCAGCCAGCCGACCATCGCCGGGAAGTGGCGCAGGAAGTGGAACACCACCACGCCGATGCCAACGTTCCACCAGCTCCGTTTCGGCACCATGGACTCATCCACCCGTACGCAGTCCTTATGGATAAGTCCCTGAAGGTTATCCCGCAGGGTCTGGTTAAACTGACGGTCGTGGATGATCAGGTTCGCTTCCAGGTTAAGCGACAGGCTCAGCGGATCGAGGTTACTGGAGCCGACGGTTGCCCAGTGGTCATCCATGACGGCCACTTTGCCGTGCAGCGGGCGGCGGCGGTATTCATATATCTGCACGCCGCTTTTCACCAAGTAGCGGTAGAGCAGGCGCGCGCCCACCTTCACAATCGGCATATCCGGCTCGCCCTGCACAATCAGTTTAACGCTCACGCCGCGTCGGGCCGCGTTGCGCATGGCGTGCAGAATACGGTAGCCGGGGAAGAAATAGGCGTTGGCGATAATCACTTCGCGCTTCGCATTGGCCAGCATCTTCAGGTAATGACGTTCAATATCGTCCCGATGCTCCTCGTTGTCCCGCCAGACAAACAGCGCCTGCGCTTCGCCGGGCTTGCGGTTCTCTTCCGGGCGATGACGGCGTCGCCACCAGCGGCGAGCGGCCTCTTTACCGGGCAAGTTTTCCAGCACGAACAGCTGGATGTCCTGAACTACCGGTCCCTCAATGCGGATCGCGTAGTCCTGCTTGGCCTCCGGGCCGTAATCCGACATATGCTCGGCGGAGTAGTTAATGCCGCCCACGAACGCCACCGTTTCGTCCACTACGACTATTTTGCGGTGCATGCGCCGGAACAGGTTGGTGCGCATGCCGAACAGACGCGGACCGGGATCGTAATAGCGGAACACCACGCCGGCGGCGGTGAGCTCGTTAACAAATTCATCGCTAAGATCCGGCGAGCCATATCCATCGAGCAGCGCCTCGATTTTTATCCCGCGCCGGGCGGCATGCAGCAGTACGCTGTGCAGCTGCCTGCCAACGTCGTCTTCAAACCAGATAAACGTTTCAAGGTAGACTTTCTGCTGTGCGTGGCTAATCGCCTCAAAGACCGCCGGATAAAAGTTATCGCCGTTTTCCAGCAGCGTAATACGGTTACCTTCCTGCCAGGTGCATTTCATAAGTGGATCTCCGCGCTCAGCGGGGCATGGTCGGAAAGATGTCGCCAGCTCAGTAACGCCAGCGCCGTCGGGCTGCTGGCATGCGCATTTTTCACGTAGATGCGGTCCAGGCGCAGCAGGGGGAAGCGCACCGGAAACGTCCGTGCGGGACGACCATTGGCCCGGGTGAAAATTTCCTCCAGTCCCGCTTTGACCTTCAGCGGATGGTTGGCGCGCTGCCGCCAGTCGTTAAAATCCCCGGCGACCACCACGGGTTCGCCTTCCGGCAGCGCATTGGTCCAGTCCGCCAGCATCTGCAGCTGCGCCTGGCGGTGGGCTTCACGCAGTCCGAGGTGAACGCAGCCCACGTGAACCGGAACGTCAAGTTCCGGCGGCGTGATGCGGCAGTAAAGCAGCCCGCGCTTTTCGCTCTCCCCGACGGAAACGTCCCGGTTCTCATAATGTTCTATAGGAAAACGCGACAGCACCGCATTACCGTGATGGCCTTCCGGATAGACCGCGTTGCGGCCGTAGGCGTAATCGCTCCACATGGTGTCGGCCAAGAATTCATAGTGCGGCGTATCGGGCCAGTTTTCGAAATGCATGGGGTGTACCTCGTGCGCGCCCATCACCTCCTGCAGGCAGACAATGTCCGCGCTGACGGTGCGTACCGCGTCGCGCAGCTCCGGTAAAATGAAGCGGCGGTTAAATGCTGTGAAGCCCTTATGAATGTTTATCGTCAGCACCTTAAGCGAGAAATGCTGCGTTTTTTTGCTCATAAACACCTTCCTGGGTGACTATCCCGATGAAAATAAAGTGTAGTCGGCGTCACAAAAAGATGCGGCGTTACGGAATTTTCCGTAAAGTGCGGTAGTCTGATTAAGCAGAGAAAAATCCTTCAGGAGAGAAGCCATGAGGTGGCAACAACGTGTTCGTGTCGCAACGGGTTTGAGTTGCTGGCAGATAATGTTGCATTTACTGGTCGTGGCCGTACTGGTGATGGGCTTGATGAGCGGCACGCTGGTGCGTGTTGGCTTAGGGCTGTGCGTCCTCTATGGCGTCACCGTGCTGTCGATGCTGTTCTTACAGCGCCACCATGACGCGCGCTGGCGCGAGGTGGGTGATGTGCTCGAAGAGCTCACCACCACCTGGTACTTTGGTGCCGCGATGATCGTGCTGTGGCTGCTGTCACGCGTGCTGCAAAACAACCTGCTGCTGGCCCTCGCGGGTCTGGCAATCCTTGCAGGGCCAGCGGTAGTGTCGCTGCTGACTAAAGAGAAAAAGCTACGCAATGTTGCGTCTAAACATCGCATAGGCCACTGATCCCGTCGTGGCCGCTATGACCAGTAGCGGCCACAAACTTCCCCAGACAATGTCCAGACTCGCATCCTTCAGATAGATCTGCTTGGTGATATCCGTAAAGTGTCGAATCGGGTTTATCCACGTTAAATCCTGCAGCCACACCGGCATGTTCTCGACGGGCGAAACGTACCCGGAAAGCAGAATCGCCGGCATCATAAAGACGAATACCCCGATAAACGCCTGCTGCTGCGTGGAGCAGAGCGCTGAAATCAGCAGCCCAAACCCCACCAGAGACAGCCCGTAAATCACCATCGTGAAGTAAAACAGCGCCAGCGATCCGGCGAACGGGATCTCGTAGGCCCAAATTCCCACTCCCAGCACGATGGTGGCCTGGAAGGTGGCGACGATCAGCGCCGGCACCGCTTTGCCGACGAAAATCTGCCAGGTGGCGAGCGGGGAAACCAGCAGCTGATCCAGCGTGCCCTGTTCGCGCTCGCGGGCCACGGACAGGGAGGTCACGATCATCACCCCGATGGTGGTGATCATGGCGATCAGCGACGGCACCACAAACCACTTGTAGTCCAGATTCGGGTTGTACCAGTTGCGCACCACCAGTTCGCTGTTATTGGGCTTCGGTTTGCCCTCCATCAGCTCCTGCTGATACTCCTTCACTATCTGCTGCAGGTAGTTGGCCGCTATCTGGGCGCTGTTGGAGTTGCGCCCGTCGAGGATCAGCTGCATCGGCGCGGTCTGGAAGGTGTCCAGATTGCGGGAGAAATCCGCCGGGAAACGCACCAGCAGCAGCGCTTTTTGCGTGTCGATAGTGGGCTGGATCTCCTGCGGGCTTTTAAGCAGCAGGATGTGGGTAAAGGCCTTCGCCCGGGCAAAACGCTGCGTCAGCTCGACGGCGTGTTTGCCGTTGTCTTCATTATAAATGGCAATGGTGGCGTTAGTTACCTCAAGGGTGGCGGCAAACGGGAACAATAAAACCTGAAGCAGCACCGGCAGCACCAGAATGGCGCGGGTTTGCGGCTCGCGCAGCAGGGATTGTAGCTCTTTGCGGATCAATGTCCATAAGCGGTGAAACATGTGCGCTCCTTAATCCAGTCGCCGTTTGGTTTTCAGCCACGTCAACCCGATAAACATCACCGCCGACGCCAGCAAAAACAGGGTATTGATAATCAGCACCACCGGGATATTCCCCGCCAGAAACAGGCTCTGCAGCGTGCTCACGAAGTAGCGCGCCGGAATGATGTAGGTCACAGCGCGGATCACCGCAGGCATGCTGTCTATCTGGAAGATAAACCCGGAGAGCATAATCGATGGCAGGAAAGCGGCGTTGAGCGCCACCTGCGCGGCGTTAAACTGGTTGCGGGTGATGGTGGAGATGAGCAGCCCCATCCCCAGCGTGCTGAGCAAAAACAGGCTGGTGATAAAGAACAGCACCACCAGCGAGCCGCGATACGGCACGCCAAGAATAAATACCGCGACCAGCATGCAGAGCAGCATCGCCAGCATGCCGAGGAAGTAGTAGGGGATGAGCTTGCACAGCAGCAGCTCAACCCGCGTCACCTCGGTGGAGAGCAGCGCCTCCATGGTGCCGCGCTCCCACTCGCGGGCGATGACCAGCGAGGTGAGGATCGCGCCAATCACCGTCATAATGATGGTCACCGCCCCCGGAATAATAAAGTGCTGGCTGATGGCGGCGGGGTTAAACCAGTAGCGCGTCTGCACATCGATGAGCGGTTCAAACGTCTCGCCCCGGTCTTCGGCGCGCTGCATCTGCCAGAGCTGCCAGATCCCCTCCGCATAGCCCTGCACGAAGTTGGCGGTGTTCGGCTCGCTGCCGTCGGTAATCACCTGAATCGGCGCATCGGCACCCGGGCGCGCCATGTTGGCGGCGAAATTCACCGGGATGACGATCAGGCCGCGAATTTTCCCGGCCTGCATTTTCTGGATCAGTTCCTGCCGGTTGTCGCTGACGGTGGCGTCAATGTAGGGTGAGCCGGTCATGGCGTGGGTGAAGTCCAGCGCCTCTTCGCTCTGCTGCTCCAGCAAAATACCGACCCGCAGCTTGCTGGAGTCGAGGTTAATGCCGTAGCCAAAAATAAACAGCAGCAGCAGGGGGATCACCACCGCAATCAGCCAGCTGCTGGGATCGCGCACGATCTGCCGCGTCTCTTTGATGCACAGGGCGCGCACCCGGCGCCAGGAAAGGACGTTACTGCGCATGAGCATTCTCCTTATCCCAGTCGTGGATGAGGGTGATAAACGCCTGCTCCATGGTCGGGTCTGGCTGTGCGTCGTCGGCGGCCTGCGCTTTCAGGTCGTCCGGCGTGCCGTGGGCAATCAGCTTGCCGCGGTAGACCAGCCCGATGCGGTCGCAATACTCTGCCTCGTCCATAAAGTGGGTGGTGACCATCACGGTCACGCCTTTTTCCACCATGCTGTTGATGTGCAGCCAGAACTCGCGGCGGGTGAGGGGATCGACGCCTGACGTAGGTTCATCAAGAAACAGGATATCCGGCTCGTGCATCAACGAGCAGGCCAGCGCCAGCCGCTGCTTAAAGCCGAGCGGCAGCTCGTCGGTGGCGTGGGACGCAATATTCGTTAACCCGAAGGCGTCGCTCATGCGGCGGATTTTTTCATTCTGCGCCCGCCCGCGCAGGCCGTACACCCCAGAGAAAAAGCGCAGATTCTGCTCGACCGTCAGGTTGCCGTACAGCGAGAACTTCTGCGCCATATAGCCGAGATGCTGGCGCGCTTTGCCAGAACTGACCTTGAGATCCATGTCAAGCACCAGCGCCTTGCCGGACGTCGGCAACAGCAGGCCGCACATCATTTTAAAGGTGGTTGATTTTCCGGCGCCGTTCGGTCCGAGCAGGCCAAATATCTCGCCGCGCTTCACCGCAAAGTTGACGTTGTCGGTGGCGGCGAAGTCCCCGAATTTTTTGGTGAGCGATTTTGCTTCGATCACCGTTTCGCCCGGCGTGCCTTCCACCGTGTGCAGGATCGCGCCAAGGGGCGATTCCGACGTGCCTGCACCGCCCAGCAGGTCGATAAACGCATCTTCAAAGCGCGGGGCGGTCTCGTCCATTTCAATCTCAGGCATGCCCGGCGCACGGCGAATATCGTCGACGGTGGCCTCTTTTTTGAGGATCACGCGTACCGAGCGGCCCTGAATCATCCCGTCGCTCACCTGCGGCAGCTTCAGCACCCGCTGCAGCAGCCTGCGGTTGGACTCCTGCGGGCTGTGCAGCAGAAAACTGCGCCCGGCCATGGTGTGCGTCAGCTCGGTCGGTTCGCCCTGATAGAGCAGTTCGCCTTCGTTCATCAGCAGCACGTCCCGGCACTGCTCGGCCTCGTCGAGGTAGGAGGTGCTCCAGAGGATCAGCATCCCGTCGCCCGCCAGCTCGTGCACCATCTGCCACAGCTCGCGGCGGGAGATCGGGTCCACGCCGACGCCGGGTTCATCGAGCAACAGCACTTTTGGTTCGCCCACCAGCGTACAGGCCAGCCCCAGTTTCTGCTTCATCCCGCCGGAAAGCTTGCCCGCCAGTCGGTCGGTGAACGGGCCGAGGGAGGTAAATTCGAGCAGTCGGGCGAAGGTTTTCTGCCGGGTTTCACCGGTGACGCTGCGCAGGTCGGCGTACAGATTGAGGTTCTCCATCACCGTCAGATCTTCGTACAGGCCAAACTTCTGCGGCATATAGCCGAGCATGGCGTGGAGCGCGCCGTCGTCTTTTATCGGGTCAAGGCCAAGCACGCTGGCCGAACCTTCATCCGGCTTCAGCAGCCCCGCCAGCATCCGCATCAGCGTGGTTTTGCCCGCGCCGTCCGGGCCCACCAGTCCGGTCACGTAGCCTTTCTGAATGGTGCAGTTCAGCGGCGCGACCGCCGGTTTATCCATTCCGGGGAAGCGTTTGACCAGTTTATTGAGCTGGATAACCGCATCATTCATGTCGTTCCCCGTCGTTTAAGGTCACGGTAACAGGCATGCCCTGACGCAGCGCGTCGTCCGCGTCGGTGACGATGATGCGCAGGCGGTACACGAGGTCGGTACGCAGATCCGGCGTTTCTACCGTTTTCGGGGTGAATTCGGCGGTAGGGGAGACAAAGCCCACTTTGCCGTGATACGGCTTGTCCGGGCGACCGTCGGTATAGAGCAGCAGCTCGCGGCCCGGCTGCATCTGGCCGAGATTCGGCTCATCAATGTAGGCCCGCACCCATACCGGACGGGTTAAGGACAGCGTCAAGACGGTGCTGCCCGCGCTGAGCATGCTGCCCGGCTCTACCGCGCGGGTCATCAGCGTGCCGTCAGACGGGGCGGTTAAGATAGTGTCGTGCAGATCCAGCTCCGCCTGAGCCAGCTGCGCCTGCGCCTGTTCGAGGCTGGCCTTCGCCTGGGCGATGTCCTGCTCGCGGTTACCGGAGCGGTACTGGCTTAATTTATCCTGCGCGGATTTCAGCGTCGCCTGCGCCTGGTCGCGGGATGACCGCGCGTTTTCCAGATCGTTGGCGGAAATGGTGCGGCTTTTCCACAGTCCCTGCTGGCGGTTATAGAAGTTCTGCGCGTAGTCGTAGGCGGCTTTGGCCTGCTTAACGGCGGCAGCGGCCTGGGCAATCTCCTCATCGCGATAGCCCGCCAGCATCAGGTCATACTGCGCCTGGGCGACGGAGACGCCGGCTTTTGCCTGCATCAGCGCATTCTCAAAGGGGGCTTTATCCAGCACGCCCAGCGTCTGCCCGGCTTTGATGGCATCGCCTTCGTCAACGCTCAGCGAGGCGAGACGTCCGCCGACGCGGAAGCTCATATTCACCGTGCGAATATCCACGTTACCGTACAGCGTCAGGCCCCGATCCTGCTGGCTCTGATACCACAGCCAGCCACCGATTCCCGCGGCAAGCAAAACAACAACCACCAGAACGATGGTGACAGGTTTTTTCATCACTTCAGGCTCCTTTGCGTTAAGCCTTGCAGGATCAGATCGAGATGACAGGTGATGACCTGGCTAATCTGCGCGGCTTTATCCTCATCGAATTGTGCCCAGCCCGTGCGTAACAGGATGGTTTCACGCCCCAGACGGAAGGCGAGAATTTCGCCCAGCAGGGCGTGGGTATGCAAAATGGTGTCGGTATCGCTGGCGTCCCGCCCGGTGTAGGCGGCAATCAGCCGGGTCAGATGGGTGTGCATCGGGGCAATCACCTGATCGTGTACCAGTTGATAAGCGGCAGTGGGGGAGAGCTGCTCGCGGGAGATAAATTTGCTCAGGTTGAGCGTATCGTCGTGCGTCAGCAGGCGGATCATATTGTGGCAGGCATTGAGGATAAGTTGCCTGATAGCGGTACGATCCGGCGTCGGCTGGCTCAGCAGCGCGGTGGCCTCCTCAACGTGCGGGCGAAAATTGTTGCCAATAAAATCGGCAATCCACTGGGCGCAGGCGAGGTATAAATCCTCTTTTGAGCCAAAATAGTAGGTAATGGCCGCGATGTTTTGTCCGGCCTGGGCGGCGATATCCCGCGTGGTGGCATGCAGGCCATACTCGCCAAACTGCGCCAGCGCGGCGGCGATAAGCTGGCTTTTGGCCTGTTCACCTTTGGTTGTCGTCGGTGTCGTATTCATGTCGGCATTAAAAATTAATCAATCGATTGATTAAAATTATACCTGAATCGCTTAATCGTCGAGGGATACGACAGGGATATTTTATGCGCCACGTCACAAAAGCTGCTACACTCCGCACCTTCGCGACATTGTGGTTTTTGTCCTTCTATTCGTGATATCTCCCTGAAAACTACACCTGTGATGGTCGGGGCGGTTCGGAGTTTTTATGTCTTTTGATTCCCTTGGCCTGAACCCGGAAATTCTGCGCGCGATCGCAGAGCAGGGCTACGTTGAGCCAACCCCTATCCAGCAGCAGGCTATTCCGGCCGTGCTTCAGGGCCGTGACCTGATGGCCAGCGCCCAGACCGGCACCGGTAAAACCGCGGGCTTTACCCTGCCGCTGTTAGAGCTGCTGGTAAAAAACCAGCCGCACGCCAAAGGCCGTCGTCCGGTGCGCGCGCTGATCCTCACCCCAACCCGCGAGCTGGCAGCCCAGATTGGCGAGAACGTGCGTGAGTACAGCCGCTATCTCAACATTCGCTCGCTGGTGGTGTTCGGTGGCGTGAGCATTAACCCGCAGATGATGAAGCTGCGCGGCGGCGTGGACGTGCTGGTGGCAACGCCGGGCCGTCTGCTGGATCTGGAACACCAGAACGCGGTGAAGCTCGACAGCATTGAAATTCTGGTGCTGGACGAAGCCGACCGCATGCTCGATATGGGCTTCATTCATGATATTCGTCGCGTGCTGGCGAAGCTGCCGCCGCGTCGCCAGAACCTGCTCTTCTCCGCGACCTTCTCCGATGAGATCAAGGCGCTGGCGGAAAAGCTGCTGCATAACCCGCTGGAAGTGGAAGTGGCGCGCCGCAACACCGCTTCCGAGCAGGTGACGCAGCACGTTCACTTTGTGGATAAAAAGCGCAAGCGGGAGCTGCTCTCCCAGATGATCGGTCAGGGCAACTGGCAGCAGGTGCTGGTCTTTACCCGTACCAAGCACGGCGCCAACCACCTGGCGGAACAGCTGAATAAAGACGGCATCCGCAGCGCGGCGATCCACGGTAACAAGAGCCAGGGCGCGCGTACCCGCGCGCTGGCGGACTTCAAGTCCGGCGACATCCGCGTGCTGGTGGCGACCGACATCGCTGCCCGTGGCCTCGATATTGAAGAGCTGCCGCACGTGGTGAACTACGAGCTGCCAAACGTCCCGGAAGATTACGTTCACCGTATCGGTCGTACCGGCCGTGCGGCAGCAACAGGTGAGGCGCTCTCTCTGGTCTGCGTGGACGAGCACAAGCTGCTGCGCGATATCGAACGCCTGCTGAAGAAAGAGATCCCGCGCATCGAAACCCCGGGCTATGAAGTGGACCCGTCCATCAAAGCGGAGCCGATTCAGAACGGTCGTCAGGGTGGTGGTCGCGGTCAGGGCGGCGGTGGTCGCGGCCAGCAGCCGCGTCGTGCTGAAGGTGGCGCGCCGAAGTCATCCGGCAAACCGCCGCGTCGTAATAACGACGGCAAGCCGGCCGGTGAAAGCCCGTGGCGCAGCGGCGAAGGGAAACCGGCAGGCGAGGGGCAGCGCCGACGCCGCCCGCGCAAGCCTGCTAACCCGCAGTAATCTGGAAGCCCGGTCGTAAAGCCGGGCTTTTCTTTTTGCGACGGCGAAGAGAAAGTGCCACAATAGTGGCTGTTTATACAGTATTTCAGGTTTTCCAATGGCTTTAACCGCGGCGCTGAAAGCGCAAATAGGCGCCTGGTATAAGGCGCTTCAGCAGCAGATCCCCGATTTTATCCCCCGAGCGCCGCAGCGGCAGATGATTGCCGACGTGGCAAAAACGCTCGCCGGGGACGACGGGCGACATCTGGCGATTGAAGCCCCGACCGGCGTCGGGAAAACCCTGTCGTATCTCATTCCCGGCATCGCTATTGCGCGGGAAGAGGACAAAACGCTGGTGGTCAGCACTGCGAACGTGGCCTTGCAGGATCAGATCTTCAGCAAAGATTTGCCGCTGCTGCGCAAAATCATCCCCGATCTCCGCTTCACCGCCGCCTTTGGGCGCGGGCGCTACGTCTGTCCGCGTAACCTGGCGGCGCTGGCCAGCAGCGAGCCCTCGCAGCAGGATCTGCTCGCCTTTCTGGATGACGAGCTGACGCCAAACAACAAAGCCGAGCAGGAGCAGTGCGCAAAGCTGAAAGCCGAGCTCGACGGCTATAAGTGGGACGGCCTGCGGGATCACACCAGCCTGGCGATTAGCGACGACCTGTGGCGCAGGCTCAGTACCGATAAAGCAAGCTGCCTGAACCGCAACTGTCACTACTACCGGGAATGCCCGTTCTTCGTCGCCCGGCGCGAGATCCAGGAGGCGGAGGTGGTTGTCGCCAACCACGCGCTGGTGATGGCGGCGCTGGAGAGCGAAGCGGTGCTGCCGGAGCCGAAAAACCTGTTGCTGGTGCTCGACGAAGGCCACCACCTGCCTGACGTGGCGCGGGACGCGCTGGAGATGAGCGCGGAAATCACCGCTCCGTGGTTCCGACTTCAGCTGGATCTGTTCTGCAAACTGGTGGCGACCTGCATGGAGCAGTTTCGCCCGAAAACCACGCCGCCGCTGGCGGTCCCTGAGCGGCTGAGCGACCACTGCGAAGAGGTTTACAGCCTTATCTCGTCTCTGAATAACATCCTCAATCTTTATCTTCCGGCAGCCCAGGAGGCAGAACACCGCTTCGCGATGGGCGAGTTGCCCGAAGAGGTGATGGAGATCTGCCAGCAGCTGGCTAAGCATCTCGAAAAGCTGCGCGGGCTGGCGGAGATGTTCCTGAACGACCTCAGCGAGAAAACGGGCTCGCACGACGTGGTGCGACTGCACCGCATCCTGCTGCAAATGAACCGCGCGCTGGGGATGTTTGAGGCGCAGAGCAAGCTCTGGCGGCTGGCCTCGATGGCGCAGGCGTCGGGCGCGCCGGTCACCAAATGGGCCACCCGCGAGGTGCGCGACGGGCAGGTTCATCTGTTCTTCCACTGCGTGGGTATCCGCGTGGCCGATCAGCTGGAAAAGCTGATCTGGCGCAGCGTGCCGCACGTGGTGGTGACCTCTGCGACGCTGCGCTCTCTGAACAGCTTTTCACGGTTGCAGGAGATGAGCGGCCTGAAGGAGAAAGCGGGCGATCGTTTTGTGGCGCTGGACTCGCCGTTCAACCACTGCGAGCAGGGCAAGCTGGTCATTCCACGCATGAAATACGAGCCGCTTATCGACAACGAAGAGCAGCACATTGCGGAGATGGCGGCCTACTTCCGCGAGCAGGTCGAAAGTAAAAAATATCCCGGCATGCTGGTGCTGTTTGCCAGCGGGCGGGCGATGCAGCGCTTCCTGGAGCACGTCACCGACCTGCGTTTACTCCTGCTGGTGCAGGGCGACCAGCCCCGCTACCGGCTGGTGGAAACGCACCGCAAACGTATTGATAACGGCGAGCGCAGCGTGCTGGTGGGGCTACAGTCCTTTGCCGAAGGGCTGGATTTGAAGGGAGATTACCTGACGCAGGTGCATATCCATAAAATCGCTTTCCCGCCCATCGACAGCCCGGTGGTGATCACCGAGGGCGAGTGGCTGAAAAGCCTCAACCGCTATCCGTTTGAGGTGCAGAGTTTACCCGCAGCGTCGTTTAACCTGATTCAGCAGGTCGGGCGTCTGATTCGTAGCCACGGCTGCTGGGGAGAGGTGGTGATCTATGATAAACGTCTGCTCACCAAAAATTACGGCCAGCGGCTGCTGAACGCGCTGCCGATCTTCCCGATCGAACAGCCGGAGGTGCCGGAGGTAAAAAAACGCCCGGCAAAACTGGCCGCCGGGCGCAGGAAAAGCATCCGTGCTAAGGGGCGCGGTCCTACTGGTAAGTAAAGGTCACCTGCACCACGCTGCTGAACGTGCCTGCGGAGACGGGCATAGACGTGGCGTAATAGCGGGCGGAGAGCGGAAACGTGGCCGTGTGGTCAGCCGGGTTAATCGGCACGTTAAATGCCGCCTGCGGGGCGATCAGGATCTTGTCCTGACGGTCGGCCAGCTCCAGCGCCAGCCCCTTCGCGCTGCCGGTGTTGGCGAATTTCGTCGGGTGCACGCTGTCTGCCTGGCCGTAGAAATAGGCCGTGGCAAGCGCCAGCGTAGCGGGACAGTGCGATACCGAGAGCGAAAAATCTTTCCACTCGCCGGTATCCCCTACATCTTTAAAATTACCTGATACCGCCTGGCCTAAATCCACCGTCAGGTTGCGGCTGGCGCTGTCAATGACGCAGGTGTTGGCGTAAATATTCCCTGTCATCTGGATCTCAATATCATCGGCGTGGGCCTGGGCTATCAGGCCCAACGCCAGCATCAGAGCTGTCTTTTTCATGAGCGTCACTTATAAGCGAGGGTAACGGTGGCGACGGTATTGGCGGGGCCTGGCGTCACGACATCACTGGTTTGTTCGTAGCGAACCTCAAACGGGATCGCCAGCGTCTGGTTGGCGATGGCCTGGCTTTGGGTGTTCACGTAGGTATCAAAGGTGGCAGGATGGTTGTCAAACAGCATTCTGACCCCGACGCCGGTAGCCATGCCCGGCTGCCGGGTGAGTTTGATCACCCCATCTGACCCCGGTTCATAACCATTTGAACTGGTGATCTTCACTTCAGGCTGCACGTTGCTGTTGCAGTTCACCGTCACGTCAAAGTTTTGCGCCGGGCTGGATAGCATCCCCACGCTGACAAAATCGCTGACCGGGAAGTTGCCCAGATTAATGGTCAGGTTTTTTGGGGAGACGGAGCAGGTGACGTTCTGGAAGTTAACGTTTCCTGCGTAGGCGATAACATTGGGTGAACCAATGCCGTCGTAGCCATATACGCCAATACCGAACTCTGTTTGCGCCTGAAGCAGCGTGCCGGACTGTACCACATCACTGGTTTTAACCAGCTCAAGCGTGACGTTAAAATCAAACGACAGGTATCCATCGGTCGAGACATAGCCGATGGGCGTACTGCGGGAATCGCAGGCGACCTTGCCCCCACCTGAAATGCGCTGGCCCTGGTCGTTCTTTAAGGCAATGCCGACTCCAGGCACGCCTGTGTCATAAACGCCGGTCAACCCGGGGATCTCCGAACCACTTCCGTAATAGCAGGAGATGATTTCCAGCCCGCTCTCGTAAGGAGAGTTGCAGTTACCCGCGACGTGTACAGTCTGCTCCGTCCCGGGAATGGTCGCGCCAACGGCCAGCGTCGTCGGGACCGAAATGGTGGCAACGTTGATCATTTTCGGCATATCGGGCGTAGTGCAGCCAGCCTTCGCATGCGGCATAAATAACGCCGCGGTGCCCAGAATCAGTAAGAAAAAGCACTGTTTTATCATTTGCATAGTCGTTAGCCTGAAGGGTGAATCAATGACACTGCGCGGCAGCGTTAATGATGCTGGTTTTCTCTTTCTCATCCGTTAGCGCATAGTCAGCGATGCAGCGCTCGCTCGCGTCCTGTCCCCAGGAAACGGCGAGATGCCCCTGCTGCGGCAGACCCGAAAGATAGGTCTGGCCGTCATTACCCACAATAAACTCGCTGTCCTTATCCTCGGTGGTGACCGTCGCGCCGAACGGCAGCGGTTTGCCGTTGTGCGTCAGCGTCATCAGCACGCGGTTGCCCACGCGGGTGTTAAAGCTGGCGCGCACCACTGCCCCGCGGGTAGGGGTGACGATCTGCGCCGCGTGGGTGACGTCGGCATTGTCCGGCAGCGTTTCGGTATCCAGCGCAATGGTGTTGTGGCGATACGCGGTCACAAACGGGACGACGGTGTAGCCGCGGAAGTCGGTTTCAACGCCGGTCTGGTTAGTGATGTGCGTTCCGTGCGTGCCCGGCGCTTTCACCAGCGCGATGGTCTCACCGAGCGGCTGGCTCAGGGTGATGCCGTTCGCATGGGCAACCACGCCGCCCTGCAGGCCGACGTTCACGGTCTGCTGATATTTGTCCTGGCTGACGCCGCCGCTCAGTTCGCCGTACGTTGCTTTGTAATCGGCGTTGAGGCTGGTGGAGTTGCCGCTGCCGGTACTGCTCACCCCCTCCTGAATATTCCAGTTGAGGTTATCTTCTTTCAGCGCCGTACCGTTCAGACCGATATTCTGCGTGGTGCCATCTTTGGTGTTGTTCAGGTTGTAGGTGGCCCAGGTGTTATGAATCCAGTGGTCCAGCGGCACCGAGACGCTCAGCGCGAACTGGTTGTCGTTCGTCACCTCATTGCCGTCTTCATCGCTGTCGCGGGTGTTTTTGTTCATGCTGTAGCTGAGGCTGTAGCTCACGCCGTGCCAGCTGTTGTTGTAGCTGACGCTCACCGAGGTCATGTCCTGGCTCTGGGTCCAGTAGGTCTCTTTCACCAGGCTCAGGGTTACGGAACCCCAGCCTTCCGGCAGCGTCTGGTCGACGGTGGCTTCGGTACGGGCGCGGCGCTGCTGCGGTTCAGACCAGTCGTCAGAGCGGGTATACGACTCCATGGTGTCTTCCAGGGTGTAAAAACCTTTGCTGTTATAGCGGTAGCCGGCCAGCGAGAAGTTGGTGCCTGACTGGGCGATATCTTTGCTGTAGCGCACGCGCCACGACTGGCCTTTGCTGGCCTGCTGTTTTTTCAGCAGGGCTTTGGCGCGAGTGACGTCAATGGAGAAGGCGCCTAAATCGCCCATGTTTTTCCCGACACCCACTGCCTGAGACTGATAATGGCTGCTCTGCTGAACGCCGCCGTAGGCGGTGATACCGTAGGGTAAACCGTAGATGGCGCTGCCCTGGGCAAACGGGGTCTTTTCGACATCGTTGTCATAGGAACGATAACGCCCGGCGGTCACGCTGTAGCGCAGGTTTTTTTCACGCTGCAAGACCGGCACGGAGGCAAACGGCACGACAAAATGGCTTTCGCTGCCGTCGGTCTCTTTCACGGTAACCTGCAGGTCGCCGCTGCTGCCGGTGGGGTAGAGATCGTTAATTTCGAACGCGCCCGGCGCGACCGTGTTCTGATAAATGACGTAGCCGTTCTGGCGAACCACCACTAGCGCGTTGCTGTGGGCCGTGCCGCGGATAATCGGCGCGTAGCCTTTCTCGCTGTCCGGCAGCATGTCGCTGTCGGATTTCAGCTCCACCCCGGTGTAGGGGACGCTGTCAAACACGTCGGCAGGGGACGAGCTCTGGCCGACGGTGATGTCGCTTTTCATTGCCACGATATCGCGTTGCGCATAGGTATAAACGGAGGTGAATTTCTGCTCCTCTTCATGGCCCGTGGTGCTGCGATTCCAGGTGGAATAGTTGCGAATGCGCCATGCGCCAACGTTCAGGCCCGGACGCAGGTTCACGTACTGGCTGCTGTTATCCTGCTCACCGTGCTGTCGCGCGCGGCTGTGGCTGGCATTGGCGCTGTAATTAAGCAGGCCCGCAGCGATCCCTTCGTCAAACTCTTTCGGATCAATGTAACCGCGAGGTACCTGGCCCAGCGCCGTTTGAGGGATGCTCATCAGCAGCTGCTGGTTGCGAACGCGAAAGGTGGCGGATGCCGCAGGGATGGCATGTAAATCAGCACACTGGCCTTTAGCCATCAGCTGCGGAAACTTTTTGGTCTTGATGCCGAGGCTTTTTAATTCCTCAAGGCTAAAGCAAGGCTGCAGCGTGCTGTTGCCCTGTGAATCTTTCTGAAGCGTAAAGGTCACGTTGCGGGTATCAATTTTATTATTATTGATAAATACCGCGACCTCATATTTCCCCGGCGCCTGTCCTGGCCCTTTTTCATAGATGGACAAATCGGTTTTACCCTGCTGGGGATTATCAATATCCAGCAGGGCAGGGTTAAAATAATCATCAGCCATAACCTGCTGCGCAAAGATCGCCATTGCCAGGCCACAGAGAATGACCAGCAATGAAGACAATCGGCAGGTGAACGGCTTTTTATGGCTGTACATAATTATTTTATTACCGGGAAAAAATTAATGAACGGATTTCGACCAGGTATGGCTGATGCTGCCGTAGTCGGTAATAATGGAATACGTCACGTCCGCGCCCCCGACATTACCCGGTAAGGCAAAATGCGTTTCCGTTTTCGGAACAGCCCAGGTGGCTTTCGCGACTTTATGACCATTCAGCGTAACGGTCTGGAAATTCATATAGAACGGAGTGGGGTTATTCACCACCAGATCGTTCCCTTCGCGGCGCCATTCAAGTTTATCCGCCACATCTTCTGGACGGCCTTTTACTGCAGACGGGCGATAGAGCAATTTAATGCGGGTATTGATAGCAATTTGCAGCGTATTCACCCCCTCAACGTGCTTTGAGGAAGGGATCGCTTTAATGTTCAGCCAGTACAGGGATTCCCTGTCTTCCGGTAAATTTCCGCCCGTACGCACCACGCGCAGAACGTTATCTTCGTGCGCATCCAGACGGAAAAGCGGCGGGGTGATCAGAAACGGGGCTTTGGCCAGGTTTTTACCGCCGGAATCAACCCAGGACTGCACCAGATAATCCGTCGCATCTGGATTTGAAAGACCAAGAGAAGATTCCTTTTTATCTCCCTGATAGACCAGTCGGGTGCCGTTAATAATGACCCCAGCATGTGAAGCAGTTGCTACCAGTAAAAGCGTGCTCAGTAAATAACCGTGGCGCATAAAGATTTCTCAATGAATAGAGAAGATATTAATGCTCGCGAAAGCATTAATATCTCCGGATTGATAAGATCAGTTATAAATAACGGTGAAGGTTGAAACGGAGTTAGCAGGGCCTGCGGTAATTGCCGGGCCGGTTTGGATATAGCGTGCGCCGAACTCCAGATCGTTAACCGCCGTGCCGGAGGTTAACTGATACTGCTGAGACGGCGTATACAGGCTGACAGGCTGCTGCGAGGCATCCACCAGCTGAATCGCCACCCCTGTCGCCGCATCGGTATCTGGCGTTAAGGCAAGCGTTGAATTGTTATTCGCATCCGGTGTTCCGCCGAAGTTAATGGCGGCGGAGGTGACCGTGTCAGGACAATTCGTTAACTGAATATCAAACTTCGTTAAGGTGCTGGTAGAGCCTGCACCGGTAAATACCGTTTTAGACACTTTACCCAGCTGTACATTTAATGGATTACTTAATCCATTTACGACCTGACAAGCAGAATCGATAATTTCGCCGGTGAAGTTTATTTGCCCTTCACCGTTCGTTGCCGCAAACGTGGATGCAGAACATCCCACCGCTGCGGCGATGATTAAACCTAAAGCAACCTTATTCATAGCAAATCCTGATATGTTTCGGGTGAGAGCGTTGCCTGGACGTTTTCACCGTTGACCCTTAATGACTTTCCGCTGGTTATTTAATCAAAAAATGTATGAATACGAATCTGCTATAGAAATCACAAATAATTGAAAAAAAGCTTGTGTTTATTTTTTGCCATCAAAACAGAAGGTTGTCTCAAGGGATAAAAAACTAACGGCCAGCCATTCATCAGGGCTATAGTGTTAACAAGATAGGCTGTCAGGAGGAATGTCGTGGATTATCGCAAAATTATCAAAGAGGTAGGACGTGGGAAAAACCACGCCCGCGACCTGGACCATGAAACCGCTCGCGCGCTTTACACCCGTATGCTCAACGGCGAGGTACCGGACCTGGAAATGGGCGGCATCCTGATTGCGCTACGTATCAAAGGCGAAGGCGAAGCGGAGATGCGTGGTTTCTACGAGGCGATGCAGGCGCAAACGCTGCGCTTAACACCGCCGGTGGCAAAACCGATGCCGATTGTGATCCCGAGCTATAACGGGGCGCGCAAGCAGGCAAACCTGACGCCGCTGCTGGCGATATTGTTACATAAGCTGGGGTTCCCGGTGGTGGTTCATGGGGTCAGCGAAGATCCCACGCGCGTACTGACAGAAACCATCTTTGAACTGCTGGGCATTGAACCGACTCTCCATGCCGGCCAGGCGCAGGCAAAGCTGGAGGGGAACCAGCCGGTCTATATTCCCGTTCGTGCGCTCTGCCCGCCTTTGGAAAAGCAGCTGGACATGCGCTGGCGCATGGGCGTGCGTAACAGTGCGCACACCCTGGCGAAGCTGGCAACGCCGTTTGCTGAGGATGACGCACTGCGCCTTTCCAGTGTTTCTCATCCGGAGTACGTGACGCGCGTCGGTCAGTTCTTTGCCGAAATCGGTGGACGCGCACTGCTGATGCACGGAACAGAAGGGGAGGTGTACGCCAATCCGCAGCGTTGCCCACAGCTGATGCTGATCGATTCTGCCGGTACGCGCGTTGTGCTTGAACGCGGGGAAGAAAACAGCGATGTGATTCTGCCGGAGTCAAAAGATCCGCAGGTTACCGCGCACTGGATTACGCAGTGCCTGGCCGGAAATGTGCCGGTCCCACAGTCGATCAAATTGCAAATGGCCTGCTGCTTGCTGGCGACAGGGGAGGTAGAGACGGTGGAAGCGGGGTTACAGCGGGTGGCACAGTCGTTTTAAGCAAAAAAAAGCCCGTCCAGTGGCGGACGGGCAAGCAAGGGTAACAAACAACAGGGTCAATGAGGGTTGGAGCAGCTCACCAGAGGGTTTGGCGAGGGTACAGCATTCATTTCAGGCGATTATTTGTAGATAACCGCAGTACCGCTCAGCTTGTTATTGGTGTTAGCGGAGGTGATGGTGTATCCGCTTGCACCGGCAGCAGCGGCTTTCTCAGCCAGCTTGGCTTCCAGGCCGTCCAGCGTGGTCGCGCCTTCTGCACTTACCACACCGATTTTATTCATGCTCTGGGCCTGAGTGGATGAAACAGGCTCTACGGCGAATGCGCCGAAAGACAGAGCGGACAGGGCAACAGCAGCTACAGCATATTTGATGGTTTTCATAATTAATCTCTCGCAGGTGTTTTCTGTTAAGGGGACGATGTTCCGTCGATGTGATAAGTATCACGTTTTTTCCTGAGGGATAAAATCGAAGAGAATTGACGTGGTCAGTCAAAAAAATTGAATTACAAATAACTTATTGAATATTAATAAATTCAAACCAGCGCTTTACACTTCTTGTGGATGCGCTTTACAGAAGAAAGATGAAGGGCACATTTTGCTACGCGGTTCGCTAAAAACCGTGAGCGTAAAGGTAAGTGCAGGCAGGGTTAACTTAGGTAAAGGAGAGTCAGCGTAACTGGCTATCTTTCGATCCTCTGCGATTATAACCTGAATGTGAGGCATTTTTTGAATCTTTATCCTGTTGGCAGGCAATGCATAACCTTATGCCTGGAATGGCTTTACGCCGCGCCTCCGGGATCGGCTCTCCGCATTCTTCGCACTCCTTCAAACTTTCGCCGCGCGGAATCTCGCCGCGAGCGCGCGCAACCGCATCTTCAATGGTACTGTTGATCTGTTCGTTAACGGCGTCGTCATTCGCCCAACCGGAAGCCATGGCATCCTCCTTAAATCGGTTTAGACCCTGCTACTAATATGGGGTTAAAAAATGAACAATCAAGATAAAGCGGAAATGAACTGCATCTGGCAGGCAGATGCAGTCTGGTTGTGGAGGAAAAAAATTATTTATAGATGGTTGCTGTGCCGTACATATGGTTATCTCCGCCAGCGGAGTTCACGACAAAGCCTTTCGCACCTTCCTGGCGGGCTTTTTCGGCCAGTTTATTCTGCAGATCGTCCAGGTTACTTGCGCGACTTACCGAGACGGTGCCCGCCGGACGCAGCTGGCTAGTATCGGTATTTTCATTCAGTGACTGAACGGCCATCGTAGAAAATGAAGCCGTTGCCAGGGCGCCGGCGATAACAGCAAGGGTCAGGTACTTTTTCATAATCACATCCTCATGAGGAAACAACAGGTGATTCCCTTTAAGTTTAGAAGCCTGACGAGTGTGACTTAGCGCAAATATTTGATGATGATCTGCTTATTTTTTGAACGATAAAAACTGACAATTCGCTGACAGATCATAGACGTAGAGGTGTTTGATTTACGGTGTTTTTTTAAGCGCCGCAGAGAAAGATTTACCGCTGGGCCAGCACAGGGTATCTTACGCCGCTGTTTAAAGGAGAACGCCATGACTTCCCAAAAGCCGGGATTGCACCCACGAAATCGCCACCGCAGCCGCTACGACATGAACGCCCTGTGCCAGAGCTGCCCTGCGCTGCAGGACTATATTGTCCAGACCCCAGCGGGTGAGCCGACCGTCAACTTTGCCGATCCGCAGGCGGTGAAAACGCTGAACAAAGCCCTGCTGGCGCATTTTTACGGTGTGGCTCACTGGGATATTCCGGAAGGCTTTCTCTGCCCCCCTGTGCCGGGCCGCGCTGATTACGTTCATCACCTTGCCGATCTGCTTGCCGAAGATCGTGACGGCGCTGTACCGCAGCAGGCTTCCATCCTGGATATAGGCACCGGGGCAAACCTGATTTACCCGCTGATTGGCGTACATGAATATCACTGGCGCTTTACCGGGAGCGAAATCGGCGCCGAGGCCTTTGCCAGCGCGCAGGCGATTATCAGCGCGAACCCTGGCCTGAGCCGTTCCATTCGTCTGCGTCGTCAGAAAGAGGCGGCTTCCATCTTCAACGGCATTATTCATAAAAACGAAAGCTATGACGCTACGATGTGCAACCCGCCGTTTCATGATTCGGCGGCAACTGCTCGCGCGGGCAGCGAGCGTAAACGCCGCAACCTCGGTCAGGCGGAAGACGCCGCGCTGAACTTCGGCGGGCAGCAGCAGGAGCTGTGGTGCGAGGGCGGTGAAGTTGCCTTCATCCTGCGCATGATTGCGGAAAGCAAACAGTTTGGCCGTCAGGTGAAGTGGTTCACGACGCTGGTTTCCCGCGGGGATAACCTGCCGCCGCTCTACCGCGCGTTGAGCGAAGCGGGCGCCGTAAAAGTGGTGAAAAAAGAGATGGCGCAGGGCCAGAAGCAGAGCCGCTTTATCGCCTGGTCGTTTATGGACGATAACAAACGTCGCAAATAGTATCCCGCCGTAGGCCGGGTAGGGCAAAGCCGCCACCCGGCTCGGTTACAGCGTCGGCTCCTGCGGAGGGAGCGGCGAGGCGGGCGGCGACAATACCTGATACGTTTGCACCGGCGTTCGCACGTTCGCCAGATCGAAGTGCTTTTTCACCATGCTGTCGAGGGCAAAGCGCACCGTCCACTGCTTCAGCGGCTGGGTGGTGAACGACACGCGCAGGGTGAACGCCGTGTTGGTCAGCCCAACGATGCCGGCAAACGACGGCTCGCCAATCACCAGCCCGCGAATATCCTCCATTTCCATTAGTTCACTGACCGCATCCCGCAGCGCCTGCTTCGCTTTGTCGGCATCTTCATGACGATCCACATCGTAGTTGGCCACAACGGAGCCAATGCCGCGCACAAAGTTGGCGAAGGTAGTGATCGATGACCAGGGAATGATGTGATATGCCCCGGTATCCTGACGCACGCCTACCGAGCGAATCGACATCCTCTCCACGGTACCGGTCAGCGGCCCGATGGTCACCAGATCCCCTGTGTTCATCCCGTTCTCAAACTGGATAAAGATGCCGGTAATAATATCCTTCACCAGCGTTTGCGAGCCGAAAGAGATCGCCAGCCCCAGCGCGCCTGCACCCGCCAGCAGCGGGGCGATATTCACGCCGATTTCCGATAGCACAATCATGATGGTGATGGTGCTGATGATCACCGCCAGCGCATTGCGGAACAGGGTCAACAGCGTGCGCGCGCGGGCGCTGGGGAGCGGTCTGCCGTGAATATCCGATACCAGACGGTTCTCGATAAGGCTCGCCAGCAGCGTCCAGCCGACGGCGGAGAAGAACAGAATCAGCGCGATACGAATTAAAATATCGACGGTCTTCTCGCCTGCGCCGTTATGCAGCCAGTTCCAGAAATCAAACAGGCTCCACGCATTCAGCAGCAGCATAATTGCCACGCAGACGGTGAGGATGCGCGCCACCTTCAGCGATACCGACATCCAGCCGTTCACCCGCTTTTGCAGTTCCGGGTAATTACGCTGCACCTGCGGCGACAGGGTGATGGTTTTCGAGATCCAGCGGGACAACAGCCCGGACACAAACGCCGCGATGCCGATAATCGCCAGGCTTTTAAACGTCGCCCCCATCATAAATTTCAGGCTGTTTCCCGGGTCGAACAGCGAGAAGAAGCACAGCACAATAAAATACGCGCTTGCCAGCCAGTGCCACACCAGCGCGAAGGCGCGGATAAACAGGCTAAAGAAAGAGAGGGAACGGTCGGCCAGATGCAGCAGACTCTCGGTGATCGCCCTTTTATTGTGAAAGATAAGGTACAGAGACCAGACGGTTATACAGAGCATAATCAGCACGTTCGCCAGCGCGCCAAACTGCACGTTGACCTGGTTGGAGATAATCGGCACGGCAACCAGCAGGCCGTAGCCTATCAGCCCGCTGAGCACGCTTAGCCGCACGGCCCAGTATTTCGCGCTGTCGTCGTTGATGTTGAAAGGGCGAAGTTCAGGCACGCGCGGGCAAAAGATGACGCGCAGCACCGCTTTAAAAAATTCGATGAGCGCAAACGCATTCAGGAAGAGCGCCTGCTGGAAGGCAATGGTTTTGTTGCCCGTATTGAGGCGGTCCGCCAGCACCTGACCGACAAACAGCGTCAGGGCCAGCAGCAGTAAATCGATGATAAACGCCCCGGTAATCATGGCCGGGAGGTGCAGCCAGCTGCTTTTATGCTGATTTTTTTTCCGTCCCCAGTGGCCCATCTTCCGGTAGAGCGGCCAGGCGCACAGGCGCAGCAGCCAGTAAAAAATGAATACGGCACCCGCCAGAATCGCAAACTGCGTGGCGGCTGCGGTGAAGGTGTGGGGATTAAAAGGTTTATGCGAGGTGCCAACAAGATTTCGATAGAGCTGGGCAAAACGCGACGACAGGGCTTCCCCGTAGCGGCGGCTGATGTCGGTGACGTTTTCCAGTACCGTCTTTTCCTCTTCGACCTGCGGTGGCGTAATGGTCGGAACCGGATCCTGAGGCGGCGTGGCGGCCACCTTCCTCAACTGATCGATCAGCTCCTGCCGGGAGGTGTCATTCTCAAGGACGTCGGCAAGTGCGCTATAGGCCGCTTTTTTTTGTTCTGCATCCGGCTCCGGAGGTGGCGTATTTTGCTGAGTAGCAGTTGCTCCGGTGGTGACGCCGGGGATTGCCACGGCGAGCGATGGCGCACTAAACAGGCTTATCAACAGCAGCAGGATCCACGGCACGGCGTCCTCCGACAAAAATATCGTGCAAAATGATAAGTATAGAGGGCGAGAGGCGGAGGGGAGTTTTTGGGAACAATCTGGCGTAAAAAAGCCGGGCAAGCCCGGCTCGGTATGTAGCGAATCAGGAGACGTGCTGCAGGAACTCCTGCAGACGCTGGCTAGGCGGATTCGCGATCAATTCCTGCGGGTTACCGTCTTCGGCGATGCGGCCTTTATCAATAAAGATCAGGCGGGAAGCCACTTTCTCAGCAAAGCCGATTTCGTGGGTCACGATCACCATCGTCATCCCTTCTTCCGCCAGATCCTGCATGACTTTCAGCACCTCGTGGCGCAGCTCCGGGTCGAGTGCGGACGTCGGCTCATCAAACAGCATCATCTTCGGTTTCACCGCCAGCGCGCGCGCAATTGCCACACGCTGCTGCTGCCCACCGGAGAGCTCGGAAGGGTAGTGGTGCGCACGCTCCGCCAGGCCAACCTTCGCCAGCAGATCTTTTGCCAGCGCTTCCGCCGCCGCTTTGTTGGCACCGCGCACGCGCAGTGGGCCAAACATCACGTTTTCCAGCGCCGTCAGGTGCGGGAACAAGTAGAATTGCTGGAACACCATGCCCGCTTCCTGACGAATCAGACGCTCGTCCACTTTCGGGTCGTTTACCTTCAGACCGTCAACGATCAGATCGCCGCTGGTGATCTCTTCCAGCTTGTTGATGCAGCGCAGCAGGGTCGATTTACCGGAACCGGAAGGCCCGATAATCACCACCACTTCACCCTGCTTGATATTCAGATCGATATTGTGCAGCACCTGGGTTGGGCCAAAGTGCTTGGAGACGTTTTTAAATTCAATCACAGGATTTTCATCCTTCTTTCAAGACGGCGCAGAACGAAGCTCAGTACCAGCGTAATGATCAGATAAACAACGGCGACCGCACTCCAGATTTCCAGCGCGCGGAAGTTGCCCGCAATGATTTCCTGGCCCTGACGGGTCAGTTCGGCCACGCCGATAACGATGAACAGCGATGTATCTTTAATGCTGATGATCCACTGGTTACCCAGCGGCGGCAGCATGCGGCGCAGCGCCAGCGGGAGAATAACGTGACGGATCGTTTCGCGACGAGAAAGACCTAATGCCAGACCGGCTTCGCTGAAACCTTTATGAATCGACAGCACCGCCCCGCGGGTGATTTCCGCGATGTAGGCGCCCGAGTTGATCATAATGGTCACGACGGCCGCGCTGAACGGATCGATGCGCAGGTCGGTAAAGGCCATTGGCAGGGCGAAGTAGATAAACATGACCTGCACGACAATCGGCGTGCCGCGGATCACTTCGATGAAAACCAGTGCGATGTGGTTTGCAATCCAGCCACCGTAGGTGCGGGCGAAACCGGCGACAAGACCGATAATCAACCCACCTACCAGACCCAGGACCGAAATCCACAGGGTCATTTTAGCGCCTTCAAGCAAGAGTGGAATGGCAGGCCAGATGGCGCTCCAGTCAAACTGCATGATGTATTCCTGTATACCGTGGTGAAAAACGAAAAATGTAGGCCCGGCCAGCGTGAGCGCCGCCGGGCGCTATAAACCTGAATTCAGGTAAAATTATTTAGGCTCAGTACCGAACCATTTTTTATAGATTTCGTTGTAGGTGCCGTTCTCTTTCAGCGTTTTCAGCGCGCCGTTAACTTTGGTGCGCAGATCGTCGCTGCCTTTCGGGAACGCGATACCGTACTGCTGAGCTTCCAGAGAGTCGCCCACGGCTTTGAACTTGCCGTTACCAGCCGTTTTAATGAAGTACAGGATGTTCGGCGTATCGTGCAGAACAGCGTCAGCACGGTTGGTGCCGAGTTCCATATACGCGTTGTCAATGTTCGGGAACTGGCGCAGGTCTTTGGTGTTGATGTTCGCTTTCGCGTAATCCACGGAACCGGTGCCGCTCTTCACTGCTACCACTTTACCGTCGAGGTCTTTCACGCTTTTTACGTCGTTATTATCCGCTTTGACCATCACCAGAAGGCCGCTTTTGTAGTAGCCGTCAGAGAAGTCGATCGCTTTTTTACGTTCTTCGGTAATGGTGATGCCCGCCAGCGCCAGATCGACGTTTTTGGTTTGCAGCGCCGGGATGATGCCGCTGAAGTCCATCGGCTTCAGGGTGTAGTCCAGTTTGAGTTCTTTGGCGATAGCGGCCCACAGATCAACATCAAAACCAACGTATTTGTCACCCTGTTTGAATTCAAACGGAACGAACGCCGTGTCGGTCGCCACAACCAGTTTGTCGGCAGCCTGAGAGGACACCGCAAAAGCCAGGGTAAGTGCAGCCAGTGAAACTTTTAATACAGACTTCATAGCATTTCCTTTTATATCCACGGGGCGATCCCCTGCGAGAACGACTGGCACAATGAAAAAATCGTGCCAACTTTACAAGCTGTTGTTTTACAAAGGGGATGAAATCATACATTGCACAAAAAGCGTGGCAATGATGTCGTGTTGCACCAGCATGGAGCACCATTTTGGTGCGCTTCGTTTGGGTCAACTGACGGGGAGATATTAAGCGTAAATTCTGACGAAAAAACAATCTTCCATTAACGGTTGTGTGAGGTGATTATTACAATTTATTCACTTTTGCACCGTCTAAGGCAAAAACTGTGCACCATAAATGTGCAAAACCCTCACCAGAGGCGAGGGTTTGACAGGAAAGTCTTATGGATTACTCGATGTTAGATTCGATAAACCACAGGAACTGATCCAGGTCGCGGGATGCGGCGGTGAAGATGTCTGCGGTATCTTCATCCTTGGCTTCGCTAATCGCTTTGCGCACGTCATTGGCCACAATCGCGTAGCGGTCCGCCAGCTCTTTCAGGTGATCCTGAACGGTGTGGATATCCAGCGGGTAGCTTTTCAGCGGCGTTTTGCTGTTGATCACCTGCGTGGTCCCAAGCGCGACACCACCCAGTTGAACGGCACGTTCAGCCATCGTATCGAGGTGTGTCACCAGTGCTGTGCGGAAGCCATCCAGCATTTCATGGACGGCAATGAAGTTTGCACCGCGCATATTCCAGTGGGCCTGTTTGGTGATCAGCGAAAGATCGATGAACTGGATCACCTGGCGATTCAGCAACTCAATGGTCGCTTTTTTGTCGCTATCCGATACATCGTTACGGGTATAAAGCAGATTAGACGCTTTCGTTTTCACCAGTTTAGCGGTACTCATAATCTCATATCCTCTTGATGTTTATGTCCCAAGTAATTACGGAACTAAGTATAGCACCGGATTTTTTCTCTGCGGTCTGGCTGTGCCTATCGGTTTAATAGCAAGAAGGAGATTGATAATTTAATTTATTGAAATTAATGAATAATTTTAAAATTGATACAGATCAATCTTAATTCGCGTAGAGGGGAATGGGTGGGGAAGGATATTTCGGTTATATGACAAACTATGTAAGAAATTATAACGGATGGCGTTCTGGCCTTTATTCTGCATGGCCGTGAAGCCATGCAGAATATATGGCATTAGCCGATGTCGATTTTCTCAACTTTGGGTTCAGGGCGCATGGTGAGCGTTGACCCCATTGACGCCGCGATAATTGAGCAGAGCGCCAGCGTCTGGGTAAACGTCAGCGTTTCGCCCAGGAACACCATCCCGGAGATCGCCGCAAGGGCGGGCTCCATGCTCATCAGGGTGCCAAATATGCGCGTCGGCAGACGCGTCAGGGCAATCATCTCCAGAGAATAGGGGAGAGCCGTTGAAAGAATAGCGACCGCCAGCCCGATGGGCATGACTGACCATTGCCAGATAGACTCCGTGGCCTGCGCCATACCGATCGGCACAAAAACGATAGCCGCAATCACGGAACCCAGGGCGACCGTTGCCGGGCCATGCTCTTCACCCGCTCGCTGCCCGGTGAGTATATAGACGGCCCAGCAGGCTCCTGCTCCCAGCGCCAGCGCTGCGCCCGTCAGATCAATCTCAGAGACATTCTGGCCGAGCGGCAGCAGGAACCATAAGCCCAGAACGGCCAGCACGACCCAGATAAAATCCACCGGACGACGTGACGAGAAAAGCGCGACCGCCAGCGGGCCGGTAAACTCCAGCGCGACGGCAATCCCCAGCGGGATGGTCTGGATGGAGAGGTAGAACATATAGTTCATTGCCCCGAGGGACAGACCATAAAAAAGCAGGGGGAGACGTTGCTCTTTTTTGAAGCGCAGACGCCAGGGTTTGAAGATGACGACCAGTATCGCCGTTCCCAGCACGATACGCAGGGCTGTTACCCCGGGCGCACCCACCAGTGGAAAAAGCGATTTTGCCAGCGAAGCACCGCTTTGGATGGACAACATGGCAATAAGTATGACGGCTACCGGCAACCAGACCGACGACGTGCGGGATAACCCAGGCATCCTTTCTCCTGTCAGCTAATGTCAAGTGGAGTAAAGGTTGCAGTGTAAAGGAAATATACAGCTACGGTTGAGACTAGGTTGAAAAAAAAGACCCGTGAAATCCGTAAAATGGTTAAGCGCTGGTGGATTTATCACCTGAAAGATTAGGAATAATCTGGATGAATGTAACGGCGCAGACGCGCAATATGGGCGTTTAGTAGGAAAAATCGCATGTGATTTGAAAGAGTTAGCTGAGGTTGGAAACGTTCTGTTACAGGAAAGGCCTCATTAGACATCACGAATCACAAAGAGTTTCGCAAATTTTTTTGATATATTTAAAACTTACGGACTTACTTGAAGCACATTTGAGGTGGTTATGAAAAAAATTGCATGTCTTTCAGCACTGGCCGCTGTACTGGCTGTTTCCGCAGGTACCGCTGTAGCTGCTACTTCTACTGTAACTGGTGGTTACGCTCAGAGCGATATGCAGGGCGTGATGAACAAAACCAACGGTTTCAACCTGAAGTATCGTTACGAGCAGGATAACAACCCGCTGGGCGTGATCGGTTCTTTCACCTACACCGAGAAAGATCGTACTGAAAACGGCGCATACAACAAAGGCCAGTACTACGGTATCACTGCTGGTCCAGCTTACCGTCTGAACGACTGGGCGAGCATCTACGGTGTTGTAGGTGTTGGCTACGGTAAATTCCAGCAGACCGAAAACCAGGGTCTGAACCGCACTGCAAGCAACAGCGACTACGGCTTCTCCTATGGCGCAGGCCTGCAGTTCAACCCAATCCAGGACGTGGCTCTGGACTTCTCCTATGAGCAGAGCCGTATCCGCAACGTTGACGTTGGCACCTGGATCGCGGGCGTAGGTTACCGCTTCTAATCACTTCGGTGAGCTAATAAAAAATCCGCCCAATGTGGCGGATTTTTTTTTAGCTTTTCCCTCTCCTTGTGGGAGAGGGTCAGGGTGAGGGCATCAGACCGCACGAGATCGCACAGCTTACTTACTCTTAATATCAAAAATATCGGTACCCAGATGGTTATAGTCAACTTTCTGTAACTTGAAGTTGGTAACGTACACTGGGGGCGCTTTCTTGTTGGAGATAAACGGGTAATCATTTTTTATCTCTTTGGCCTTAATCCCCGTCCACTGCGAGAAGAACTGCAGGAAATCATTCGCCGAGCGCCGCGCTTTGATAACGCGATGCGTTTTATCATCGCTCGACAGCACCATAAACGGCACCTGGAAATTCTGCTGGAACTGGTCGTCGTGCGCCAGATACTGCACTTCTTTGCCACGCTCTTTAAACGCCAGCCCGTGATCAGAGAAATAGACCACAGAGAAGCTTTCGCCCGTATTGCGCAGCTGATCGTAAAGCTTGCTGAGCAGCTCATCGGTTTGCGTCATGGTATAGAGATAGCAAGAGGTCTCTTTCGACTGCACAAACTCCGCGTATTTACCGCCAGTGCGATCGCAGGCCTGCGGGTGCGATCCCATCAGGTGCAGAACAATCAGCTGCGGCTGGGTGCGCGGGGTAGCAAAGACCTGCGCCGTCATCTTCAGCAGCGCCTCGTCTTTGGTGTTTTTGTCGGCTTCAAAATCACCGCTCTTCAGGAACTGCACTTCGTCAGCACGCTTAGCAATACTGGCGATGGCGGTGTCGTATTCGCCAATTTGCCCCTGATTGGAGAACCACCAGGTCTGAAAACCGGCGCGGTTGGCCAGCGTGACGAAATTATCCTGAAACTGAGGTTTGCCATCCACCACGCGGTTCAGCGTCAGGCCGAGCGATTTCTGCGTCGAGCCGCTGGCCGCCACATAATCGGTAAACAGGGTGCCGTTGACAGAGCTGGCAAACGGTGTGTTATTCCAGTGCCCGCCGAATGCGCCCAGCGCGTCGCGACGTGCGCTCTCGCCAATCACCACCACATAGGTATGGTATTTCGGCTTAACCGCCAGCACGTTCCAGGTGTCTTTCATATTGGAAAGTTCAGCCATGCGCGCCTGCTCGTCGAGAACCTCTTTATTGTTCACGACGACGTCTTTAACGAAACGGAACACCGGATAGCCCGTATCTTTTAGCTTGAACACGCCGCCCCAGGCCAGGTTTTGCACCGGCGCAACGAAAAACGTCCCCACGCTAAACGCCAGGCACAGAGACTCCATTTTTCCCCATGATCTCTTCGAGTCTGCTTTGCGACGAACCGCGATGACGCCAAGCGCAAAGATAAAAAGGCCGACGACGTAGCTGTACCACGGGAAGATCGTCAGGATCTCCGTCGACTCTTCCATATTGGTGGAGTGCAGCGCCAGCAGGGTGTTGAAGTTTGGCGCGCCGTAGGCCTGGCCAAACGGGAAATACATCGCAGCAATCAGCGAACAGACCCCTACCAACGCTTTTTGCGCGCGCGGGGCCGCTCGCCACAGCACATGCAGGATGCAGGTGAAAGCCACTGCATAAAGCAGGCTGAAGGGATAGCCGAGCGCAAAGTTAATCAGCAGCGACTGCAAAAAGTAAAATCCCGTCCACGGGCTTAAGGCCCGGCTGCGGGTAACGATGGTATCTATCAGGGTTACATTCATAGGTCACTATCACAAAAACGCCATGTGCTCACCCTGGCGCCAAGGGTCAAAGCCTGCCGGACAGTGCGTGGAAAGGGAATGAGAGGTCCGCTTCAGCGAGCCGCAAATTGTGCAGGGCTGCAAGAAGATAGTGCGAGCGTGAATTAAGGTCAACAGTTGCTAAACAGATGTTTTGCGAAGGGGGCTGCAAATCCGCAAAAATTATCGGGAATTGGTCAGTTTACAGCGGAAGTGTGACAGAAAAATGAAGCGGCGTACCGCAACGCCGCTTAGTGGGAAGGTTTGTCGTCCTGATGCGGTTTGTTGTTAAACATATCGCACAGCATGTTCAACAGCATTAAGCGCACTTTAAAAGGAGAGTGGGTAAACACGGTCATGCACCTCTTGAATTCGTTCATGAGACCTCCTGATGTTTGATCCCTTCGATCCGTGAAGGGTGACTGCATTACATACAGATATAGCACAGGCTATATTGTATAGCTATGGCTATTTCGTTAATTTTTTGTGCTTGTGGAGGGATGGTTTACAATGTGCGCTCTCGATACCGGGCGCTGGAAGCGTCACCCCAATGAGGAAGTACAATGAACCGTCGCGCAGGTAAGCCAGCCATTAAAAAAACGACGCAACTGGTGAATGTTGAAGAACATGTCGAAGGTTTTCGCCAGGTCCGTGAAGCGCACCGGCGTGAACTGATTGATGATTATGTTGAACTGATTTCCGATCTGATCCGCGAGGTTGGGGAAGCGCGTCAGGTCGATATGGCCGCCAGGCTCGGGGTTTCGCAGCCGACGGTCGCTAAAATGTTAAAACGTCTGGCCTCGGTAGGCCTGATCGAAATGATCCCCTGGCGCGGCGTGTTTCTGACGCCGGAAGGGGAGAAGCTTGCGCAGGAGAGCCGCGAGCGCCATCAGCTTGTCGAGAACTTTTTGCTGGTGCTGGGCGTCAGCCCGGAAATTGCCCGTCGGGATGCGGAAGGAATGGAGCACCACGTTAGCGAAGAGACGCTGGTAAAGTTTCGCGAATTTACCCTTAAATATGGTCCCTCCGCTGAATGAAAATCCCTGGACTGCAGGCCCTCTCACGCGATCGTTTCTTCCATCTCTTATTAATCATTGGCGCCGGGTTAAGCCTGTTTGTGCCGTTTGCGCCACAGGCCTGGTCTGCGGCGATTGACTGGCGCACCATCATCACCCTGAGCGGGTTAATGATGCTGACCAAAGGGGTCGAGCTGAGCGGCTATTTTGACGTCCTGGGGCGTAAAATGGTGCGCCGTTTTGCCACCGAGCGCAGGCTGGCCCTGTTTATGGTCTTCTCCGCCGCGGTGCTGTCGACGTTTCTGACCAATGATGTGGCGCTGTTTATCATCGTGCCCCTCACGCTCACCCTGCGTAAGCTTTGCGAGATCCCGGTCAGCAGACTGATCATCTTTGAAGCGCTCGCCGTTAACGCCGGTTCTCTGTTGACGCCCATCGGCAACCCGCAAAATATTCTTCTCTGGGGACGTTCCGGTCTGTCATTCGCCGCCTTTACCTGGCAGATGGCGCCTCTGGCGCTGGTGATGATGCTGTCGCTGCTGGCGGTTTGCTGGTTCGCGTTTCCGGATAAAAAGCTGCAATACCATAGCGGGACCACGGGCCCGCAGTGGCAGCCGCGGCTGGTGTGGAGCTGCCTCGGATTATATATCGTCTTTCTGTTCGCCCTGGAGCTGAAGTATGAGCTGGCGGGCGTCCTGCTCGTCGCCGCGGGCTTTGTCGTGCTGGCGCGGCGCGTGCTGGTCAGCGTGGACTGGACGCTGCTGCTGGTCTTTATGGCGATGTTCATCGACGTGCATCTGCTTATTCAGCTTCCGGTGCTGCAAAACGTTCTGCACAGCGTCAGCACGCTGTCGCAGCCGGGGCTGTGGCTGACGGCGATTGGCCTGTCGCAGTTTATCAGCAACGTGCCTGCCACCATTCTGCTGCTTAACTACGTTCCGCCGGACACACTGCTGGCCTGGGCGGTGAACATCGGTGGGTTTGGGCTGCTGCCCGGCTCCCTGGCAAACCTGATCGCCCTGCGCATGGCCAACGACCGTCGCATCTGGTGGCGCTTCCACCTTTGGTCGATCCCGATGCTGCTCTGGGCTGCGGCGATCGGTTTCGGACTATTCCTTCTCATATAGTGCGCAATTTGTCAGTTTTTCCTGGCAAATGTATAGCAACGTCCTAGCTTTAGTGAACGGCATAGTGTGATGCCGCTCACTGACAGGACCGTTGCTGAATTATGGCAGAAGAACAAAATCCACCTGCTGACGAGCAGGATAAAAACAATAACGAGCGTAAACGCCCGGGCAAAAAACCGTTAATTATCCTTGGCATCGTGGTCATCGTGATGGTGATCGTGGCGCTGGTCTGGTGGTTTTTAACCCGCAACGAAGAGACGACCGACGACGCCTTTACCGACGGCGACGTGGTGACGATTGCCCCTAAAACGGCGGGCTACGTTACCGAGCTTCGCGTACGGGATAACCAGCGCGTGAAGAAAGGGGACGTGCTGGTGGTGATCGATCCGCGTGATACCACCGCCCAGCGCGATCAGGCTCAGGCTCAGCTTGGGCTGGCTATCGCGCAGCTGCATCAGGCCCAGGCGCAGCTGGCGCTCTCAAAAGTGCAGTATCCCGCCCAGCATGACGAAGCCAAAGCGCAGGTGCTGAAAGCGCAGGCCGATCTGGCGAACGCGCAGGCGGAGTACCGGCGCCAGCGCGGCGTCGACCCGCGCGCGACCACCCAGCAAAGTATTGATTCTGCGAACGCTCAGCTGCGCAGTGCCCAGGCTGGCCTTGCCAGCGCACAGGCGCAGCTGGAAGTGGCGGAGCAGGTACAGCTGCAAATCCGCCAGCAGGAGACCAACGTCGAAGCCCGCGAGCGTCAGGTCGAACAGGCCAAAGCGCAGCTGGAAACCGCGAATCTGAACCTCTCTTACACCGAAGTCCGCGCCCCGTTCGACGGCTTTGTCACCAAACGCAACGTGCAGCCCGGCACGCTGGTTCAGGCGGGCACCGCGCTGTTCTCGCTGGTCTCCCCGAACGTGTGGGTGGTGGCGAACTTTAAAGAGTCCCAGCTTGAGCGCATGAAGCCCGGCGATAAGGTTAGCGTCTCCGTGGATGCCTGGCCGGATATGGAGCTTGAAGGCCATATCGACAGCATCCAGCAGGGCAGCGGCTCGCGCTTCTCCGCCTTCCCGTCGGAAAACGCCACCGGTAACTTCGTGAAGATTGTTCAGCGCGTACCGGTAAAAATCGTCATTGATAAAGGTCTGGATCCGAACAAGCCGCTGCCGCTGGGGCTGTCGGTTGAACCGAAGGTCACCGTGGAATGACGGATCATAGCCACGATAACTGGAAGCCCGCCAGTAACCCGTGGGCGGTGGCGATTGTCGTCACCCTGGCGGTGTTCATGGAAATTCTGGACACCACCATCGTCAACGTCGCGCTGCCGCACGTGGCGGGGTCGCTCTCGGCCAGCTACGACGAATCCACCTGGGTACTGACAAGCTACCTGGTGGCGAACGGCATCGTGCTGCCCATCTCGGCGTTCCTGAGCCGGCTGTTTGGCCGCAAGCAGTTCTTCCTCATTTGCATCGTGATGTTCACCATCTGCTCGTTTCTGTGCGGCATCGCCACCGAGCTGTGGCAAATCATCCTGTTCCGCGTGATGCAGGGCTTCTTTGGCGGCGGGTTGCAGCCCACCCAGCAGTCGGTGCTGCTTGACTACTTCAAGCCGGAGGACAGGGGCAAAGCGTTTGGGCTTTCCTCCATTGCGATTATCGTCGCGCCGGTGCTCGGCCCGACGCTGGGGGGCTGGATCACCGACAACTACTCCTGGCGCTGGGTGTTCTTTATCAACATCCCGGTGGGGATTGTGACGGTGCTGGCGATCTACCAGCTGCTGGAAGATCCGCCGTGGGAGAGCAAATCAAAAGAGAAGCTGACCATCGACTGGACGGGGATCGGCCTGATCGCCCTCGGCCTTGGCTGTTTGCAGGTGATGCTCGACCGGGGCGAGGATGACGACTGGTTCTACTCGAACTTTATCCGCACCTTCGCGGTGCTGACGCTGGTCGGCATTATCGGCGCAATCTACTGGCTGATGTATGCCAAAAAGCCGGTGGTGGATCTGCACTGCATGAAGGACCGCAACTTCGCGATCTCCAGCCTGCTGATGGCTGGGATGGCGATGATCCTCTACGGCAGCTCGGTGGTGATCCCGCAGCTGGCGCAGCAGGATCTGGGCTATACCGCCACCTGGTCCGGGCTGGTGCTCTCGCCCGGCGCGGTGCTGATCGTGCTGACCATCCCGCTGGTGCTGAAGCTGATGCCGGTGGTGCAGACGCGCTGGATCATCGCCTTTGGCTTTACCTGCCTGGCGGTGTCGTTCTTCTGGTCGCGCACGCTGACGCCGGATATTGATTTCGAAACCCTGGTGCTGTTCCGCAGCGCCCAGTCGATTGGTCTGGGGTTCCTGTTTGTGCCGCTCACCACCATCGCCTTCATCTCGATACCGAGACGGCTCAACGCCGATGCGGCGGCGCTGTTTACCATGTTCCGCAACGTGGCGGGGTCCATCGGGATTTCACTCTCGACGGCGGCCATCACCGAGCGCGCGCAGGCGCACAGCGCACACCTTGCCTACCACGCCTCGCCGTTTAACGAGCAGTTCCAGCTGGCGATTCGCGAAAGCGCCCAGGCGATCCAGAACTTCACCACCCAGGTGGGCGATCCGACCGGGATTGCCACCGGGCGGATGTACCAGACGATGATCGAGCAGTCCCGCTTTTTGGCCTACATCGACGTCTTCACCATTCTGAGCGCCGTGGCCTTGCTATTGATTCCGTTTTGTTTGTTGCTCTCGCCGGTTAAGAGCGAGGGGAGTGCAGGAGCACACTGATGATACACAGACGTTTACACCCCCTGATGATAATGATGCTGCTGGTGGGCTGCGCCGTCGGGCCGGACTACCAGCAGCCTGCGCCACCCGCCGTTACGCACTGGAACGATAAGGGCGACAGCGCGGTAAAATCGCAAACCACCTCCGCCGCGACCAATCCGCGCTGGTGGAAAACCTTCGGCTCGCCGCAGCTCGACAGTCTGGTTGAACGCGCCATCGCCGGTAACCTGACGCTGCAGCAAACGGTGCTGCGCATTGCCGGGGCGCGTGAACAGATTAACCAGGCGGGCGGGGCATTTTTCCCGTCGGTGAACGGCAATCTGCAGGCGACGCGCCAGCAGCTCGGGCTGGAAGGGGAGCTAAAATCTCACGGCGTGTACGACCAGCTGGATAATGTCGACCCTGAACTCAGAGGCGCGCTGGGGCCGCTGACGCAGCCGATTAACCTTTATCAGGGCAGCTTCGACGCCCAGTGGGAAATCGACCTCTGGGGTAAGGTGCGCCGTCAGGTGGAAGCCGCCGAAGCGCAGCAGAAGGCCGCCATCGAACAGCGTAACGATGCGCTGGTGTCGCTGGAAGCGGAAGTGGCGCGGGCGTGGCTCCAGCTGCGCGGGGCGCAGAGCATTATCGCTACCCTGAACACCCAGATTAAAAGCGCGCAGCAGACGCTGGATCTGACCGAAAGCCGCCAGCGCGGCGGGCTGTCGCCGCAGATGGACGTGGAAAACGCCCGGGCGCAGCTGGGTAATCTTGAAGCCCAGCTGCCGCAGTATCAGGCCCAGGAACGCCAGGCGATGAACGGACTGGCTATTCTGCTCGGCAAGCCGCCGGGGGCGCTGGATAGCGAGCTGCAATCCGCGCAGCCAATGCCCGCGCTACCGGATATCGTGCAGACTGGTATACCGTCCACGCTGGCGCGCCGCCGTCCGGACGTGCGCGAAGCGGAGGCCAACCTTCATGCCGCCACGGCGCAGATTGGCGTCTCGGTGGCCGAGCTGTTCCCGAGCTTTACCCTCTCCGGACAGTTTGGCCTGCGCAACAGCGAATCCGGCTGGCTGACCGACTGGAGCAGCCACTTCTACAGCTTCGGCCCGCAGGTTTCCATTCCGATTTTCCAGGGTGGTCGGCTGGTCTCCAGCGTCAAGGTGGCGCGCGCGCAGCAGGGCGCTGCGGTACTGGACTATCGCCAGACGGTGCTCACCGCGCTTGGCGATGTCGAAAACGCGCTGGTGAGCTATCGCACCGACCAGCAGCGTGAGGCGGGCCTCGCGAAAACCATTGATGCCCTGCAAAACGCCTTTGACCTGGCGAGCGACAGCTATCGCCAGGGGATCGCCAGCTTTATCGACGTGCTGGACGCCCAGCGGCAGCTGGCTCAGGCCGAACAGCAGCGGGCGCAGGCGCAGGTACAAAGCGCTCTCGATCTGGTGGCGCTCTACAAGGCGCTCGGCGGCGGCTGGGAGCCGTATCAGCAGGTGCAGCTGCCGGACTACAGCGTCTTTGGCGACGCCCCGCGCGGATAAATTCAGAGGATTGGGCAATAAACGGACAGGAACGCCACATTCGCGATGGCTGAGGGGCGGGTATAACTATCGGGTACCCAATCGACATGCGAGGATTATCTTATGCGTTATCAAAAACTGGGCAACACCGGACTGTTCGTTTCTGAACTGTGCCTCGGCACCATGACCTTCGGCGGAGAAGGCGGCATGTGGGGCAAGATTGGTCAGCTTCAGCAAAGCGACGCCGAGCAGCTGGTGGGCCGCGCGCTGGACGCCGGGATCAATTTTATCGACACGGCAGATGTCTACTCGGAAGGGCGTTCAGAGGAGATCACCGGGCAGGCGCTGAAGAACCTGAAAATTCCGCGCGAAAACGTGGTCGTTGCCACCAAGGTGTTCGGTGAAACCGGCACAGCGGGGGTGAACTCGCGCGGTAGCTCGCGCTATCACATCATCAGCGGCGTGAAGGAGAGCCTGCGCCGCCTGCAGCTCGATCATATCGATCTCTATCAGCTGCACGGTTTCGACCCCGCGACCCCCATCGAGGAGACGCTTTACGCGCTGGATAATCTTGTGCAGCACGGTCACGTGCGCTATATCGGCGTCTCGAACTGGGCGGCATGGCAGATTGCCAAAGCGCTCGGCATCTCTGAGCGTCTGGGGCTGGCGCGTTTTGCCTCATTGCAGGCGTACTACACCATCGCCGGGCGTGACCTTGAGCGCGAACTGGTGCCGATGATGCAGAGCGAAGGCGTCGGGTTGATGGTATGGAGCCCGCTGGCGGGTGGTCTGCTGAGCGGAAAATACGATCGCGACGGGCAGAGCGCGGCCGGTAGTCGTCGCCTGGCGTTCGACTTCCCGCCAGTGGATAAAGATCGCGCCTTCGACTGCGTGGACGTGATGCGTACCATCGCCGAAAGTAAAGGCGTTTCCATGGCGCAAATCGCGCTGGCGTGGCTGCTGCACCAGAAAGCGGTGACCAGCGTCATCATCGGGGCGAAACGGGTCGATCAGTTGGATGACAACATTGCCGCAACCGGCATTCAGCTGAGCGATGATGAGCTGAAACAGCTGGATGCGGTCAGCGCGCTGCCGCGCGAGTATCCTGGCTGGATGCTGGAGCGCCAGGGCGAGTACCGTCGCAATCAGTTAGCGCAACAATAACCTTTCTTTCCCCGGTGGCGCTTGCGCTTACCGGGGCTGCGTTCCCTTGTAATGACATATTAACGTTATGTCACTACACGAAATACCAATGGGCTGTTCTCTTCTTCCGCTGTTTCAGTATGCCAGCTTTACGAACGCACAGGGCGGTACCCGGGAAGAATCACTCCGGGCCAATGCGTGCGTTTCATTAATGCGCGCATCCGTGTATTAAGGATTGCCTTAATCCTCTCCAAATGATATTAATTATCATTCTTATTATAAAAATAATGGCAGTTTAAAATATCTGGCAAGGATGTGAGCTTAACGATCGATCACTTTTACGTTAGGCATGTATTAGGGAATGGGTATGAGAATTATCAAGATCTTCTGGCCGCTCACTGCGCTCCTGGCAGGGTTGAACAGTCAGGTATCACTGGCAAAATCCTCCGATGATAACGACGAGACCCTGGTGGTGGAAGCCACCGCTGAGCAGGTACTCAAACAGCAGCCGGGCGTGTCGATTATTACCAGCGAAGATATTAAAAAGAACCCTCCGGTCAACGATCTCTCCGATATTATTCGCAAAATGCCCGGTGTCAATCTGACCGGCAACAGCGCCTCGGGTACACGTGGTAATAACCGCCAGATCGACATTCGCGGCATGGGGCCGGAGAACACCTTAATTTTAATTGATGGTATACCGGTGACGTCGCGCAACGCCGTGCGTTATAGCTGGCGTGGAGAGCGTGATACCCGCGGCGACACCAACTGGGTGCCACCGGAACAGGTTGAGCGTATTGAAGTGATCCGCGGCCCTGCGGCGGCACGCTACGGTTCGGGCGCAGCGGGCGGGGTGGTGAACATCATTACCAAACGCCCTACCAACGACTGGCACGGTTCGCTGTCGTTATACACCAACCAGCCGGAAAGCAGCGACGAAGGCGCTACGCGTCGCGCCAACTTCAGCCTTAGCGGGCCGCTGGCTGGCGATGCGCTGACCATGCGCCTGTTCGGAAACCTGAATAAAACCGATGCCGACAGCTGGGATATTAACTCCTCGGCCGGTACGAAAAACGCGGCCGGACATGAAGGGGTGCGCAACAAAGATATTAACGGCGTTGTCTCGTGGAAATTAAATCCGCAGCAAATTATCGATTTCGAAGCCGGATATAGCCGCCAGGGGAATATCTATGCAGGCGATACGCAAAACAGTTCTTCCAGTGCCGTCACTGAAAGCCTGGCGAAATCCGGCGAAGAGACGAACCGCCTGTACCGGCAGAATTATGGCATTACACATAATGGTATCTGGGACTGGGGTCAAAGCCGTTTTGGTGTCTATTACGAGAAAACCAATAACACCCGCATGAATGAAGGATTATCCGGCGGCGGTGAAGGGCGTATTTCGGCGGATGAAAAGTTCACGACCAATCGCCTGAGCTCCTGGCGAACCAGCGGCGAGCTTAATATTCCGCTGAATGCGCTGGTCGATCAAACGCTGACCGTGGGTGCGGAGTGGAGCCGAGATGAGCTCGACGATCCTTCCTCTACCAGCCTGACCGTGGATGACAGTGATATCGGCGGCATTTCTGGCTCGGCTGCGGATCGCAGCAGTAAAAACCATTCCCAAATCAGTGCGCTGTATATTGAAGATAATATTGAGCCGGTTCCCGGCACGAATATCATTCCCGGCCTGCGCTTTGATTATCTCAACGAGTCCGGCGGTAACTTCAGCCCCAGCCTGAACCTCTCGCAGGAATTGGGCGATTACTTCAAAGTCAAAGCGGGGATTGCCAGAACCTTTAAAGCACCAAACCTGTACCAATCCAGCGAAGGTTATCTGCTCTACTCGAAAGGCAACGGTTGTCCAAAAGATATTACATCGGGCGGCTGCTACCTGATCGGTAATAAAGATCTCGATCCGGAAATCAGCATCAATAAAGAAATTGGGCTGGAGTTCGCCTGGGAAGATTACCATGCCAGCGTGACCTACTTCCGCAATGACTACCAGAATAAGATCGTGGCCGGCGATAATGTTATCGGGCAAACCGCTTCCGGCGCATATATTCTCCAGTGGCAGAACGGCGGGAAAGCACTGGTGGACGGTATCGAAGCCAGCATGGCGTTCCCGCTGGTGAAAGATCGTCTGAACTGGAATACCAATGCCACCTGGATGATCACCTCGGAGCAAAAAGACACCGGTAACCCGCTGTCGATCATCCCGAAATACACCATTAATAACTCGCTTGACTGGACCATCACCCAGGCGTTCTCTGCCAGCGTCAACTGGACGTTATACGGCAGACAAAAACCGCGTACTCATTCGGAAACTCGTAGTGAAGATACTGGCGGTCTGTCAGGTAAAGAGCTGGGCGCTTATTCGCTGGTGGGGACGAACTTCAATTACGATATTAATAAAAATCTGCGTCTTAACGTTGGTGTCAGCAATATCTTAGATAAACAGATCTACCGATCTTCCGAAGGGGCGAATACCTATAACGAGCCTGGCCGGGCTTATTATGCCGGTGTTACCGCGTCATTTTGATCGTAGTGTTACAGGTATACTGCCCGCATCAAGGCGGGCAGTGTTTAGCGGCTTAATGAATGACAGCCTGCTGTGTTACCTGCGTTTTCACCACTGATATCTAACAGCGCTCCGCGGAAGGAGGCGTTGAACATCGGCCCGTGTCCCTGGTTTGGGAAATCCCAAAAGGCGGCATTGACGCCTTTATCTTCCAGCGTGGCGAGGGTGGCATGAATTTTCGTCAGCACTCCGGCAGCATGCGTTTCCCGGTTATCGCCCGGTGTCGCCGAACCTTCCATTATCATCAGGCGCCTGGCGCAGTGTTGCGACGGCTCAACCGCCGTGATGCGGCTCAGTAGCGCATCATGGCCTCTGCCCAACGACGGGCTGGCGCTGTAATACGTCCGGAAATAAGGGGAAGACAGCCATGCATCCAGCACGAACAGGCCGCCGTAGGAGTGCCCCCACAGGCCGCGACGCTGCCGATCGATATTCAATCCCTGTTCCACCTTTGGCGCTATACGCGTTTCCAGTAACTGGCGGAAGTCGTTGCTACCCCCACTCTTACGGTTAAAACGCCCGTTGCGGGTATCCGTTTTGCCGCTTTCTTCTGCTGGCGTATAGTCGTAGGCCCTGCCGTTGAGATCGAAGGGGAGGTTGGTCTGATACCCGACAGCCACAATCACCGGCGGTGATTTTTCTGCCAGCTGTTTGAGCAGGTCGTCGTTCAGGCGGTCCATAACTGCGTTGCCGTCGAGCATATATAAAATCGGGTAGCCCGACGCCGGTGCGGCTTTATTTGGCACGGCCGTCCATACCCGATAATGGCGGCTGCCATCGGCGGAGTCGAACGAGTTGACGCTGAAATGGTAAAACGCAGAGCCTTTATCGGCGATATTCGGCCCCAGTGGCTGCATATCCGGCTTTGCGAAAGCGTGCGCATTCCAGATAAGGGTGAGACCAGAAAGAAGAGTGACAAGCGCCTTGCGTGAGCGTGTTGGGCGATACTTGCGGGCATACATCTGATGTTTATTCCTTTTCCGCAGGTGACATTTTCTTTATTCAGGAAGCCTGTACAGTTGCCTGAAAGTGTTCGCGGGTCAAGTCAACCCTGGAGTAAACCAAGCCCGTCAATCAGTGCGCCGCGCCACCATGCGTAATCGTGACCCCCGGTATACATTGCGCAATGGCTGTCGACGCCAGCGGTAAGCAACTGCTGATGCAGCCGCTGAACGTGGGGTACCGTCGAACCTTCCAGCGATCCCACGCACAGGCGGATGCGCACGCCCTGCGGCGGGGCAGAAAGCAGATGTTCGCTCACCCATGACGAATCGGTTTCGCTGAACACGTTTGGCCGGCTGGCACCCTCTGGCGTCCACCACATCGAAGGGGAGTGGCTGAGCGCCAGCCCGAACGTTTCCGGTGCGTAACGAGCGGCCATGAGCGCGCTGACCCCGCCGAGGCTCTGTCCGGCCAGCACGGTGCGCGAACGGTCTGCCCACCGCCGCTGTGGGTGTTCGGCGCGGATCGTCGGCAACAACTGGCCGGCGATATCCTTTATCAGCTCGCTGCGCCCGCCGAGTATCGCAGTTCGCTCGTGTTCATCGATATTGTCGATGCCAAGTACAGCCACAGGCACGATGCGTCCGTTGTTTATGGCGGCGTCAATTGCCGCGCATACGCCAAGGTGATCGAACCAGGTTTCACCATCGGGCAGTACCACCAGGCCGAGGGGCTGCGAAACATCAACGTCCGGCAGATAGAGCCGAACCCGGCGCGATTCCCCGGCGAGAGTGCGCGCCGAGGTAAGCAATTGCCCGCTGGGTGACCCGCCGCGCCATTCGGACTGGGCGGGGGCTTTATCAAGCGCCAGCACCGACTCCTGTGTGCTTCCCCGAACGTTGATCCCCGGCGTTTTGTTTAGCGGATCGGCGTGCCCGACGAGGGTAGCAAAGCGGCCTCCGGACTGTGCAATCGTCTCGGCCGGGGTGCCGGGGGGGATTTCCACCAGCGAATAGGAGCCGCAGTAGCTTGCGGGTAAACGCAGTGTCAGAGTCCAGATATCCGTCGCGGGAAGGGCGGTCATCATCCCTTTCGCCACGTGCTCTTTATCCGTCACCCGATTCAGACGCAGATAAACGCCCTGTAGAGGGTGCCTGGCGCGCCATAGAAATGTCACATCACGCTCGTCTTTCGCTCCGTCGACTGGCGTCACCAGCGGTACATTTAGCGACTCAGCGTCTCGCCAGAAGTCAGAAAGGTTAGCAATGTGGCCTGCTGCCAGCTGGCTGCGCAGCCTGGCGATAGCAGAGGGATGTTGTTGCATGTTCAGCATTCACTCTCTTTGAATATGAAGGGTGTCAGTATAAATAGCTAAAGCGGCTATTCCGGGAACAGCCGCTTTAGCGCGTGTTTTGTAATGTCTTACGTGCGCAATTACTCTTCCACGATTTCCCCCGTGATGTCGTGCTGGCGATGGGGAACAGAGCTGCCGACGCTGTCATGCCACAAGCGGGTATAGAGGCCGCCGGCCGCTAACAGCTGTTCGTGGGTGCCGTATTCCGCAAGCTGCCCCTTATCGATAACGGCAATCAGATCGCAGCGCTGCGCGGTGGTCAGACGGTGCGCCACAATCAGCGCCAGGTGCTTCCCGGTGTGCGCGACGTCTGTTAACGATGACATCAATCGCTCTTCGGATGTGCGATCCAGGCGTGACGTGGCTTCATCGAGCAGCAGGATGTGAGCATTCGCCAGTTGTGCGCGGGCCAGCGCAATCAGCTGGCGCTGACCTGCGGACAGATCGGCACCGCCGTTATTCACCAGTGTCCGGAATCCCTGCGGCAGATTGCGCACCGTCTCATACAGCCCTGCCTGTTGAGAGGCAATCTCAACGTCGTCATTGGTACTGGATGGCCGTGAATAACGAATGTTTTCCGCGATATCACCACTAAACAACGCCACATCCTGATCGACCAGCCCAATCTGGCGACGGTAATCGGAAAGCGAGGCATCATCAATTATCCGATCGCCAATGCTGATCCTGCCGTGGGTGGGGGAATACAATCCGGCGATCAGCTTAATCAGCGTTGACTTACCCGCACCGCTGCGACCAACGACCGCGACGACCCTTCCCTCAGGGATTGTCAGGGTAAGTTTGTTCAGCGCGGGTTCAGGGCTGTCGGGATAACTGAACGTGACCTCATCAAGATGCAGCGCGCCGGTGGCGGGCGGTGCGGAAGAGGGCTCGATGTTCTCTGTGCCTTCGGTCGCCAGCAGTTCATTGATATGTTTGCCGCTGGCCGTCGCCTGCTGCCAGGCGTCGACAATTCCTGATAACTGCTGCACTGGCCCATAGAATTGCCCCAGCAGCAGGAAGAAAGCCGCCAGCACCCCGGCGGTCATTTCGCCTTCGGCGACCCGCGATGCACCCACCAGAAGAACGGCGGCATAGGAGGCCTCGGTGCAGAAGGTCAGGAACGGGAAATAGACGGCAAGGTATTTTTGCGCACGTACGCGGGTCGCACGGAACCGATCCGATAACGCGCGCAGCCGGGCGGCTTCCTGTTCCTGCTGGCCATGCGATTGCACAACGCGCAAGCCGGAGACTTTCTCCTGCAGGGTGCTGTTGACTTTGCCTATTTCCAGCCGCGCCTGCGCATAAGCAGGGGAGCTGAGGCGGCGATAAATCCAGGTTGCCAGTGCGACCACTGGCACCGCGCTTAATGCCGTCAGCGCCAGGAGCGGGTCGAGCCAGAACATGGCGGCGGCGATGGCGAACATTGTCACCAGGCTGGTGGCTGCACCGGCAAGGCCGTTTTGCAGAAAGCGGGCGAGAGAGTCCACATCTACGGTCATGCGGGTCAGACGCGAATCGACATGCTTTTCATGCCAGGGGAGACCAAGACGCAGCATATGGCCGAAGCTGCGCAAGCGCACCGTATGCTGGACTGACTCTGCCGCTCTGGCGGCGAAGACTGTCTGTAGTGAATAACAGCACCAGCTCACGGCCACCAGGCACAGGGCGAATAGGGCACAGAGGCCGATAGTCGACATATCGCCTGTGGCAACGCCGGAGTCAATGCCGCGCTGCAGCAGTATAAGTACCCCGACGCCTGCCGCCGAATCGAGGGCGATCAGCAGGGCGGCGATGACGAACATCCACGCCACGGGCTTCAGCAGCGACGTGACTTTGCGGCCTTTACCGGCCAGCGCCTGCTGTACTGCATTTTCCGGCACGCGCGTCATACGGGCGACAAAGCCTTTATCCCCCGTCTGCGCCGCATCGTCTTGTGCCGCTGGTACGGTCGGCCACAATCCGTTAGGCCCACTGTGGGAAGGCGTGAGGAAATCGCCGTCGCCGGTCATCAGCACGCGGAACGCCGGACAGCGCGCTTCAAGTTCTGCCTGGGTTCCGGTGTCCACCACCCGGCCCTTATCCAGCACCACAATCCGGCTGGCTAACTGAAGCGTCGAACGGCGTCGGGCAATCACCAGCAGCATATGCTTTTCGTCAGCATAGCGACTCAGCGCGGTGTTGATCTCCGCTTCAGTACCGGCATCGACCGCCGAGGTGGTGTCATCGAGGATCAACACTTCCGGCGCGGTAATGAGCGCCCGTGCCAGCGCGATTCGCTGCCTCTGTCCGCCGGAAAGATTCGTACCGCGTTCGGTTAATTGGGTATCGAAACCTTTCGGCAGGGCGTTGATAAAATCGCTGGCTCCTGCTGCCCTCGCCGCGAGGCGAATGTCGTCCGCCGTTGCCTGAGGGTGCCCGTAGGCGATATTTTCCGCCACCGAACCGGCAAACAGAAAAGCATCCTCAAACACAACGCCTACCCGACGACGAAGCGCCTCCAGCCTGAGATCGCGGAGGTTCTGTCGGCCTGCGCTGGTGTTGAGCCATATCTCTCCGGCGCTGGGATCGTAAAAACGCGCCAGCAGCATCAGCAGCGTGGATTTCCCGGAACCCGATGCGCCCACTACCGCCACCGTTTCACCGGCGTGCAGGGAAAAGGAGACATCGCTGAGGATGCGTCTGCCGCCACGGTACTCGAAGCTCATATTCTCCAGTTGCAGCCCGATAACCTGACCGTTAACCGCCTCCGTCCCGTCTTCCATCTGCGAACGGGTGTCGATCAGAGCAAACACGCGCTCCACGGACGCCTGGGTGCGCTGGGCGATAACCAGAAACGATGCCAGTACACGGGTTGGCCCGGTCAGCATCGCGAGGAAGCTGGCAAACGCCACGAAGGTGCCGAGATCGATGCGACCGTGCATAACCGACCAGCCGCCGTAGCACAGCAGGACGATTTGCCCGAGCACCGGTAGCGCCAGCATGGTGGCACCTGGCATCGCCTGCGAGATGGCCGCGCCGATGCGTACCCGCACCATCTGCCGCGACTGGCGATCCAGCCAGCGCGTTTCACGCAGCTCCGCCACGCAGGATTTTACCACTGAGATCTGCGCCAGCACCTCGCGCATATGTTCGGTGAGATTTGCCAGTCGGTCCGAGGCCAGCCCGGTTTGCGCGAAGACCCGGCGACGCGCGCGCAGCGCAGTGATAGCCAGGCATGCCAGTACGCACACGACGATGAGCGTCATGGCGGGTGACATCCACAGCATCACGGCAATGCCGGCAATGTAATAAGTGAACACCGCCAGCGGCACCGGGCACATCTGTAGCAGGGTATGCACCTGCTGCAGATCGCTGTTGGTCCGTGAAATCACCTGCCCGGTGCGCAGTGCGTCCTGGCCTGCGCCGTCAAGTTTTTGAATACTGTCGAATGCCCGTCCTCGCAGGGTGTGCTGCACCCAGAGCGAGAGCTCCCCGGCATAACCGCGGCGCACGTAGTTACCGATGAAATCAAAAAAGGCAATCAGCAATAGCCCGCAGGCCAGCCACGGCAGACGAGTCGGATTGCCCGCCAGCGCGTCGTTCACCGCTTGCCTTGTCAGCAACGGCGTCAGCGCGGCCAGCAGAATGGTCGAGACCGACGCTACCACTACGATGATGCTAAGTTTCTTACGTTCCCAGCACACGCGTGCCAGGCGAACTATCCAGGACCGCGCAGGAGTGGGAGAGTGAGTCGCAGGCATTAAGCCTCCTCCGTCTGTAAAAAATAGGATCCAAGTCGGATCGCTGTGCAAAAAAAAGCGCCAGCCCGATCCGGTCCCGCATTGTTACGGGCGTATCTCCTGGATGTGTGCTGGCGTATGATCGTCATGACGGCGTAGTGGCTACCCTTTCTGTACCCTCGCGATCAGGCTTTTCGCCACCTCGCTCGGACAGGGTTGCGCTGCCATTTCCGCCGCTACCTCTTCAGAGGCGTCGCGAAGCGCGCGATTGTCGAGGAAAGCATTGATCATGCTGCTCGACAGGCCGTCGTCGCCGGGGATGATCCCGCAGCCGCGTTCGACAACAGCGCGGGCATTTACCGGGCGATCGGCACCCTGGCCGAAGACGATCTGTGGAATACCGGCGTGCAGCGCCGTCAGGGTATTGCCCGCGCCACCATGATGAATGAAGCCATCTGCGCCGTTCAGGAAGGCTCCCATGGGTATCCAGTCGACCAGGCGAACATTTGAGGGCAGTGAGCGCAGATCCGACCGCGCATTGGCCGAAAGATGCAGGATGATCTCGGCATCGACTTCACTGGCGGAATCCATCACCCAGGCGATCAGGTCAAGGCCGTCGACCATCGGTTTGACGGTACCGAGACTCACCAGCAGACGTTTACGGTCGGGCGTCCTCTCCCACCACGGTTCCCACACCGCGCCGCCGTTGTACGGGACGTACTGCATGGGAATAATGGGTTCTCCGTCGTTTTCAAGAATGCTCATGCTCGGTGGTGTTACGTCGATCCAGGCCATATCGCGCGGTGCGGCCCCAACGCCGTGGCGATGATAGGCGTCCGCGAGCGAACGCGTTACGCCTTTGATATGCCAGGGCGTATGGCCGAAGCCGACGGTTTGCATTACGACCGGTATATCGTATTTGGCGGCAATCAGAGGCCCGATGACCCCGAGCGGCGGGTAGATGATGAGATCGGGCCGCCAGTGTCCGGCAAACTCCACCAGGTGGTCGGCCATCTCTTCGCTGAAGAATGAGAAGTTGCCCATTTTTGTGCCGATGTTGCTTTCTTTTCGCTGTGCCTCGCGGCGGCGATAGTCAGCTTCAGAATCAAAACCGGGTGCGGCGTCAAATACCACCAGCCCTGCTTCTGCCGCTTTTTGGGCGAATTTTCCTCCGCTGGCGATCAGCACTTCATGGCCGTTAACGCGAAACGCCTGTGCCAGAGACAGCACAGGATACAGCAGCCCATAGAGAGGCGGGCCTACAAACAAAATACGCATGAGAAAATCCCTCTCCGCTTGACGAACTAAATCAGGAAGTCGACGCAGTCATATGCCAGCAGCAGGACGTTAATTTTCGTTAAGCCTGCTTTGACAGACGCTGCGTCCTTTTTGAGTTTCATCAGCCTTACGAACGGTCCTGTCGCTGACTATTCCGTGACGTAGGCTGGTGAATCGGGAATTCCTTGTCCCGGCTTCCATTAACGCTTACGCGCCGTTGTCCTTTTGAACAGCCCAGGCGGCGTCGTGCTGCCACGCCGCGGTGTTCAGATGCATTTGTTGAGTGTGAGACCGTTCAACAAACCTGGAGAGGCTTGTTTCCTGAGACCTCTGTATACCTTGCCAGACAAACCATCAGTGCAAATGCTAATGATAATAATTACTATTATCATATGTGAGTTGCAACTATAATTAAGCACTTAATGCACAATGAATCGATTATGGGAAAAATCGCAGGTGGGGCTCAGCAAAAGGGGACTCTGTGGATTTAGGCACAAAATCCCACGCTTGCGGCGGTTTACAGGCGGACCTGGTGATTCTGTGTAATTGATGGCGGGGGTCTACGATGACGCTACTTCACCAAATAGCGCGGGTTTAACTCCCGTAAATACTGGCGATGTTACTATGATGCCTGATTCACTGCTGTTTATCGTTATGGAAAACCTGCGTAATGTTAACAAAATTCCCTCCCCGACGCGTAATGACCTGTGCTGCGGCTCTGCTAATTATTTTTAGCATCGCCTTGTTCTTCTTCCTGAGAAGCCCCGAGGTTCCTGAGTATGTTACCGCTCCAGTACGCATCGGCGATATTGAAAACGCCGTACTTGCTACCGGTCGAATTGATGCGATTGAGCGGGTCAACGTTGGGGCACAGGTTTCTGGCCAGGTTAAGTCGCTGAAGGTGAAGTTAGGCGATCGTGTCACTAAAGGGCAGCTCATCGCTGAAATTGATGACGTGCCGCAGCGGAATGATTTACGCAACGCAGAAGCTGCTCTCAACGTGGTAAAAGCGGACCTTCAGGCTAAGCAGGCGCAGTTGAAGCAAGCCTCATTGCGTTTTAAGCGCCAGCGCCAGATGTTAAATGAGGATGCCAGCTCGAGAGAAGATTTCGAAACGGCTGAAACCACGCTGGCCAGTACCCGCGCTGAGCTATCGGCACTGAACGCCAAACTCGTCCAGGCGCAAATTGATGTCGACAAGAAAAAGGTCGATTTGGGTTATACAAAAGTTGTTGCTCCCATGGACGGCATTGTTATTGCCGTTGTCACCCAACAGGGCCAAACGGTTAACTCCAGCCAAAGTGCGCCGACCATTATCAAACTCGCACGTCTGGACGTGATGACAATTAAAGCCCAGATCTCTGAGGCGGATATCACGCGAATTTCACCGGGACAGAAAGCCAGATTCACCATTTTCTCTGAGCCGGATAAGCATTATGACGCCACGTTACGTACCGTTGAACTGGCACCTGAGTCGGTTATGAAAGATGATAGCCTTGCCAGCAGTAGCTCAGCCTCAGGGTCAGGCACGTCAAATGCTTCGGTGTACTACAACGCGCTGCTGGATGTCCCCAATCCAGAAAATCGGCTGCGAATTGCCATGACAGCACAGGTGACCTTGCTGGCTGGAGAAGCTAAAAATACGTTACTGGTGCCGATTCAGGCTGTGCACAAGGTGAGTGGCAACAAACAGCAGGTGCAGATATTGACCAGTGATAACCGGCTGGAAACCCGTGAGGTCAAAACCGGCATTACTAACAGTGTGGATATCCAGATCCTGGACGGTGTAAAAGTCGGGGAACATGTTGTGTTATCGCAGCCGGGTGAAAAAGCGCCCGGGGAAGGGTTTGTATCTTGAGTAATATCATAGAACTCAAGGGCATCAGCCGCACTTACAGGAACGGTGGACAGGATCTCACCGTGCTTAAAGGGATTGATTTGACTATCGCTGCTGGGGAGATGGTCGCGATCATCGGCGCCTCCGGTTCCGGTAAGTCAACCCTGATGAATATTATGGGCTGTCTCGATGTCCCTGATTGTGGCGATTACTTTATCAGCGGTCAAAATGCCGCCCAGCTTTCACCTGACGATCTGGCAAGGATCCGCCGTGAGCACATCGGTTTTATCTTCCAGCGTTATCATTTAATGCCCGACCTGAGCGCGTTAAGTAACGTTGAAATTCCGGCGATTTATGCCAACAGTGAGCGCGAAAAGCGCCGTCTGCGCGCGGCGACATTGCTTGGAAGACTCGGGCTGGAAGGTCGTGAACATCATAAGCCGGGAGAGCTTTCAGGCGGCCAGCAGCAGCGTGTGAGTATTGCCCGCTCGCTGATTAACGGCGGTGAAATCATTCTGGCGGATGAACCCACCGGCGCGCTGGATACGCAGTCCGGTCAGGAGGTACTGTCAATACTCAGTGAACTGAATCAGCGTGGCCATACCGTGGTTATGGTGACACATGATATGAAGGTAGCGCAGCATGCTAACCGTATTATTGAGCTGCGTGACGGTGAAATTATTTCTGATACCGGCAGTCGTGTTACCTCCGGGGTTGCCCTTAAACGACCTGACAGCGTTCAGCAAAGCTGGTGGCAAAGTATTGTTGACCGTACCCGTGAATCCCTGCACATGGCGTTAAAAGCGATGAATGCGCATCGCCTGCGCACGACGTTAACCATGACGGGCATTATTTTTGGTATCGCCGCGGTTGTTACGGTGGTGGCACTGGGAGAAGGCGCGAAACAGCGAACCCTTGATAATATCAAGGAGCTTGGAACCAACGTGGTGAGCATCTACCCGGGAAGGGATTTCTTTGACGACAGCACTGAAGCCATTCGTACACTGGTCCCGGCAGACGCCGAAGCATTAGCAAAGCAGGGGTTTGTTGACAGCGTCAGCCCCGAAGTTAACGCTTCCGACAACATTCGCTTTCTGGGTAAATCCGCTACCGCCACGATCAATGGCGTTGGGCGCGATCATTTTCGCGTAAACGGTATTGAACTGTTGCAGGGATCAACTTTCCAGGACGATCGAAATGCCTCGCAGGAAGTCATCATTGATGAAAACGCCCGCAAGGCGTTATTTGACGATGCGGGACTCAAGGCACTTGGGCAAATCGTTTTTCTGGGTTCCGTGCCTGCACGGGTTGTCGGCATCGCCAAAGGGAACAGCCGAAGCTATGCGCCTAATCGCATTAACGTCTGGATGCCTTACAGCACGGTGATGTATCGAATGACAGGAAAACCGGTGTTGACCAGCATCAGCGTAAGGCTTAAGGATGATGTTGCCAACGAGGCAGCGGTCAGCGCTATTTCTCAGCTTCTCACTCAACGCCACGGCGTGAAAGACTTCCAGCTTTATAATTTCGAGCAGATTCGACAATCAATCGAACGGACCTCAATGACCTTTAGCATCCTGATTCTGATGGTGGCCTGCATCTCGCTGATGATCGGCAGCATTGGGGTGATGAATATCATGCTGGTGTCGGTCACGGAACGGACCCATGAGATTGGCGTACGAATGGCGGTCGGTGCGCGTCAGGGCGATATCATGCAGCAGTTTATGATTGAGGCTGTGCTGGTATGTCTAATAGGCGGAGTGTTAGGTATTGCACTGTCGTATGCCGCCGGAGGGCTGTTCACCGCGCTGGCAGGGGGCATTTTCACCGCCATTTATTCGTGGCAGGCCGCTGCTGCCGCATTCTTCTGCTCAACTTTAATCGGCATGATCTTTGGTTATCTCCCTGCCCGCAAGGCAGCAAGGATGGATCCGGTCGTTTCACTGGCCAGCGAGTAACCCATGAAAATATTATCCCCTTTAACGGTATGCCTTGCTGTCCTGCTTAGTGCTGGCTGCGCCGACTCTCTGAAAAGCGACTATCAGCCTCCTGAGGTGAAATACCCTGCCAACTGGTATCAGGCGGATGCTGCGGAGGAGAGGATGCCGTTCGACTGGCAGGCCTTTAACGATCCAGACCTCGACGGCTGGCTGCGGCAGGTGATGGTGCGCAATAACGATGTCGCTGGAGCAGTATTGCGTGTTTATCGCGCCCGCCTGGAAGAAGAGCGGATTGGCATCACAAACGATCCGGGACTAAAAGGTTCGCTCGCGCTTGACGGTAAAAAACAGCTGAACAGCTCAGCCAACTGGAGCAGGGGCAGCGTTGCCAGTATTAATACCAGCTATGAGCTGGATCTGTGGGGCAAAATAGCGCGGCAGCGCGATGCGAAGGCGTGGGCACGTTTTGCCTCGGAAGAGGATCTGCGTTCTGCACGCCTGACGCTGCTTTCAAATGCCAGTAATAATTACTGGCGCTTAGGCTTTATTAACCAGCAGCTGTCTGTCCTGCAACAAAGCATCAACTATGCAAAAGAGACGCTGCGCCTGGCTAACGCGCGTTATGCCGCGGGCGGTGCCTCCTCTCTGGATGTTGTGGATGCTCAGCAGGGCGTGCTTTCGCAGGAAAACAGGCTGGCGGCGTTGAAGAATGAACGTTTACAGGCGCTCAATCAGCAAGCCGTTTTGCTTGGAACCGCGCCGGGCAGCGCGATAGTCGAACCGAAAGCGTTACCAATGGGACCACTGCCGCAGGTCAGTGGAAAGATCCCGGTCAACGTGCTGCGGCATCGACCCGATATCAGCGCTAAAGAGTGGCGGGTACGGGAAGCATTGGCCACCGTTGATGTACAGCGTACTGCATTTTATCCAGCGTTTAGTCTGACCGGCTCGCTTGGCACCAGCAGCAGCAGCCTTATGGCCTTCCTGGAAAATCCTGTAGGCTCTGTTGGAGCAAACCTGACCCTGCCGTTCCTGGAATGGAGAGAAAGGGGCATGGACGTGAAGATTGCCCGCAACGACTACGAGCAACGGGTTCTGGAGTTTAAACAGGAACTTTACAAGGCGATGAGTAGCATAGAAGATGCGCTTGCTTTGCGTCATCAACTCCTGGAACAGGAGACGCTTCTACGTGAAGGCCTGGAACTGGCGAAAAAATCAGAGAGGCTAAACGAAGTTCGCTATCGCCAGGGCGCGGTGCGAATTTCTTTCTGGCTTGATGCTCAGGAGAAACGCCGTCAGGCTGAACTGGCACTGTATGAAAATCGCTTTAACCAGTTAAATAATCTGGCAAAAATCTATATGGAGTTCGGCGGTTCGGTATCTTTTCCCTGAATTGCGCAGACTCATTTACGTCTGGCAGCAATAGGACTTGCTGCCAGGGCGCAGTTCGCAAGACATCCCTCGTCATTATTCAAACCCATCTCACAAAAATCGTTCCTCCCCTTTGATCGAAATTTCATCTCCGACTATATGACTAGTCATATCATTTAAATGACTAGTCATATAGGAGGCAACCATGAATCAATCACTGCCAGCCAACTTCTTATGGGGCAACTCGGTGTCGAGCATGCAGACGGAAGGGGCCTGGAATGAGGGCGGAAAGGGGATGTCGGTGTACGACATTCGCGAAGCTGGAGAAAACATCTCCGACTGGAAAGTGGCCACCGACTCCTACCACCGCCACCGGGAAGATTTCGACCTGATGCAGGATCTGGGCATGAACTGCTACCGCTTCCAGATCTCCTGGAGCCGCGTCTGCCCGCAGGGCGACGGCGCGTTCAACGACGAGGGCATCGCCTTTTACGACCGCTTTATTGACGATCTCATCGCCCGCGGCATCGAGCCGATGGTCTGCCTCTACCACTTCGACATGCCGCTGGCGCTGGCGCAGGAGTACAACGGCTTCAACGATCGCCGCGTGGTGGAGGCTTTTATCCGCTACGGCAAAAAGATGATCGACTGCTTCGGCGACCGGGTAAAGTACTGGCTGACCTTTAACGAGCAGAACATCTTCCATATGCCGGAAGCGTTCCGCATTTCCGGCTATATGAAAGGCGAGAAAACCCTGCGCGAGCTGTATGAGCTTCAGCACCATGCGATGATGGCGCACATGTCGCTGACCGAATACCTGCACCAGACTAAGCCAGGCCAGCTAATGGGCGGCATGCTGGCGCACCAGCTGATCTATCCGGCCACCTGCAAGCCGCGCGATATCTTCTGCGCCCAGCAGTATGACGAATTCCTCAACCAGAACCTGCTGCGCGTCTTTGCAGGCCAGGGCTACAGCCCGGCGGTGATGGCGGTGGTAGAGCAGGAGGGCTTCGGTGATATCTATCGCGCCGACGATCTCGCTCTGTTTGCCCGCACGAAAAACGACTTTATGGCCTTCAGCTACTATGCCAGCAAAACGCTGGACAGCGATGCGATCCCGGAAGGCACGCCGGTCAACTATTACCTGCTGCACGGTGAGAAAAATAACCCCTACCTGAAAGCCACCGAGTGGAACTGGCAGATTGACCCGCTCGGTTTTCGCACCATCATCACGCGTTATGCCAACGACTGGCGCATGCCGGTCTTCCCGATTGAAAACGGTATTGGGGTGATTGAGTCCTGGGACGGGGTTAACCCGATTGAGGACACCTACCGCATCGACTACCACCGGGCGCATATCGAGGCCATGAAGGAAGCCATGTTCGAGGATGGCGCAGAGGTCATTGGCTATCTCGGCTGGGGGTTAATTGACATTCTCAGCTCTCAGGGTGACATGCGTAAGCGCTACGGCGTGGTCTACGTCAACCGCGAGAATCATGACCTGAAAGACCTTAAGCGCGTGCCGAAGAAGAGCTACGCGTGGTTAAAACAGGTTATCCATACCAACGGACGCGAGATGTAAGCCGTACGCTGCCGGGCCGTTTTTGTGACTGATTGATGGGAACACTCCGCTATGTCTGAAACAAAAATCACACCGCACATGCAGTCCTTTGTCGATAAATTTGTTGAGTTCTCGGCGCGCCTGGCAAACCAGGTGCACCTGCGATCCCTGCGCGACGCCTTCGCCACGGTGATGCCGATTTTCATCCTCGCCGGTCTGGCGGTGCTGGTGAACAACGTGGTGTTCCCGTGGATTTTTGAGGGCGACACGCTCACACAGTTTAAGGTGTGGGGCGAGGCGATTATTAACGGCACGCTGAACATCGCCGCGCTGCTGCTGGCGCCGATGATTGCCTGGTCGCTGGCGCGCAACAAAGATTTCGACAATCCGGTCTCGGCAGTGGTTATCGCCGTCAGCAGCTTTATCATCATGATGCCGATGCGCTTACAGGTTACGCCCGTTGGCAGCGACGCTGCGGTCAGCGTGACGCAGGTGCTGACGTTCGCCAATATCGGCTCCACCGGGATTTTCGCCGGGGTGCTGATTGGCCTGCTCTCCACCGAGCTGTTCATCGCCATTTCGCGGCTGAAGGCGCTGCACATTTCGCTGGGGGAAAACGTACCCCCGGCGGTGAGCAAATCCTTTACCGCGCTGATCCCAACCATTCTTACCTTGTCGGTGTTCGCCGTGCTGGCGGCGCTGCTGGCAAACGTGCTGCATACGGATCTGATCCATCTCATCACGACCTTTATCCAGCAGCCGCTGCGGCTGATCAACACCAGCCTGCCGGGGACGATTTTCATCTACAGCTTCGGCAACTTCCTGTTCACGCTCGGCATTCATCAGTCGGTGGTCAACAGCGTGGTGCTGGAGCCGTTTCTACTGATTAACACCAACGAGAACATGCTGGCCTTCGCCAACGGACAGCCCATCCCGCACATCATCAACAACATCTTTGTGCCGACGTTTGGCATGGTGGGCGGTACGGGCAGCACGATCTCGCTGCTGATCGCCATCTTTATCTTCTCGCGGCAACAATCGGCGAAGCAGGTGGCGCGTCTGTCGCTGGCACCGGGCCTGTTTAATATCAACGAGCCGGTGATTTTCGGCCTGCCGATCGTCTTTAACCTGCCGCTGATGATCCCGTTTGTGCTGCTGCCCGCCATCGGCATTTACTTCGCCTGGCTCTGCACCACGCTGGGGTTAATGTCCCGCTGCGTGGTGATGATCCCCTGGACCACGCCGCCGATCCTCAGCGCCTGGCTGGCGACGGCGGGGGACTGGCGCGCCGTGGTGGTCCAGTTGGCAATCATCGTATTTGGTGTATTCTTCTACCTGCCTTTCCTCAAAATTGCCGAGCGAGTGGCCTTGAAAAACAGCGGGATAGAAAACTAACAGAAAGGAAGGACGATGGCGGCGAAGTACATCACCATAGCGCGGGAAATTAAGAAACGCATTATCAGCCAGCAGTACGCCGCCAACGAACCCCTGCCGGATCAGTTTGCACTGGCGGCGGAGTTCAGTACCAGCCGGATGACTATTCAGCAGGCGATGCGCCAGCTGATCGTCGAAGGGCTGGTCTACACCCGCCAGGGGCAGGGGACGTTCATCCGCAAAAACTTCCTCCAGCTCTCGCAGTGGGATCTCTCCGGCAGCGACTACTTTGGCGCGACCAAAACCTGGGCGCATCTGGGTACGGTCACGAGCCAGGTGGTGCATTTCGAACTGCGCTTCCCGAACGAAAAAGAGCAGGCGTCGCTGATGATTAACGCCGATGCGCCGATCTACGACTTCATTCGCCTGCGTTTACTGAACGGCGAACCGATGTCGCTGGATTCCACGGTGATGCCGATGAATCTGGTGCCGGGCCTGACGAAAAACCACCTTGAAGGGTCAGTGTTTCAGTACGTTCAGGAAACCCTGGGGCTGAAAATTATGGGGTCATACCGGGTCGTGCGGGCGCTAAAGCCCAGCGCGCTGGACAGAGAGCATCTGGTCTGTGAGGAAACCGATCCGGTGCTGGAGGTGGAGCAGGTCATTTATCTGGAAGATGGCACGCCGCTGGAGTATGCCCACTGCCACTATCGCTACGACCACGGCGGGATTGTGATAGTGAATAACGGATAAAAAAAAGCGGGCCTCGAGGCCCGCTTTTTTGATGCGCGTAATTAGTTCAGACGCACCGGCATACCGGAACGGTTCTGAATCGCCTGGTCGACGATGGTGGTTTCCACGTCTGGCTGAGAGGTCACTGACTGCACCGCGCTGTTCAGCGTAATCGGCACGATCTCGTTGTTGTTGATCTGGTCTTCGCTGGTGGAGAGCGGGTTGTGCACTTCGATGTAGCGGCTGCCGTCTGGCTCAGACGTCGCTTTCACCGGTTCGTTGATGAACTGCACGCGCGTACCGACCGGCACGTTTTCGAACAGGAACTTGATGTCGTCGTTACGCAGGCGCACGCAGCCGTGGCTCACGCGCAGGCCGATACCGAAGTTGGCGTTGGTGCCGTGGATGGCGTACAGACGACCAATGTACAGCGCGTACAGGCCCATCGGGTTATCCGGGCCGGCTGGCACAACGGCGGGCAGCGGCTCGCCCGCAGCGATGTATTCCGCGTGCATTTTTGCCGTCGGCGTCCAGGTTGGGCCTGCTTTCTTACGCTCTACTTTGGTGGTCCAGTTCAGCGGGGTGTCTTTACCCAACTGGCCGATACCGATTGGCAGCACGATAACGGTATTAGTGCCTTTCGGGTAGTAATACAGACGCATTTCGGCGCTGTTAATCACGATGCCTTCATGAACGGTATCCGGCAGGATCAGCTGCTGAGGAATATTCAGCACGGTACCTGCTTTTGGCAGATACGGGTCAACGCCCGGGTTCGCTTCCAGCATGTTGGACAGGCCCAGCTGGTACTGCGCGGCGAAATACTCCAGCGGCTGAGAGTTACCCTCAGGCACCGTCACCACCTGGTTTTGACCCACCAGACGGCTTCCGTCTGTCGGCAGGGGATACGTCACCGCAGACGCGGTCTTACAAAAACCTACTACGGCTAACGCCGCCGCAAAAAGCGTTGTTAATTTCATGTTCATGTTGTGCGAGGTATCTAAGCCATTCAGGCGATGAGTTGATAAGTCTGAATCTGTGATGGGAGCGCATTATATGTGCATTCCCGCTAACAGGGAATTCAGATGTGTACGAAATCACATTTTTTTCGATTTTGTTAAAGTTTAGTGGATTGCCGCAACACGGGATCTCAATTCGGAATTGTGGCATAATGCCGTGTTTATCACACTTTTCGCAGGAATCTCTCCGTGTTAGTTACCAGCAACGTCACTATGCAGTTTGGCAGTAAGCCGCTGTTCGAAAACATTTCCGTCAAATTTGGCGGCGGCAACCGTTACGGCCTGATTGGTGCCAACGGTAGCGGAAAATCCACCTTTATGAAGATCCTCGGCGGCGATTTAGAGCCGACGCTGGGCAACGTGTCGCTCGATCCGAACGAGCGTATCGGTAAGCTGCGTCAGGATCAGTTCGCCTTCGAAGAGTTCACCGTGCTCGACACCGTGATCATGGGGCACGCGGAGCTGTGGGAAGTGAAGCAGGAGCGCGATCGTATCTACGGTCTCGCCGAAATGAGCGAAGAAGACGGCTATAAAGTGGCCGATCTGGAAACCCAGTACGGCGAAATGGACGGCTACTCTGCGGAAGCCCGCGCGGGCGAACTGCTGCTGGGCGTCGGTATTCCGGTTGAACAGCATTACGGCCCGATGAGCGAAGTCGCGCCAGGCTGGAAGCTGCGCGTGCTGCTGGCACAGGCGCTGTTCTCTAACCCGGACATCCTGCTGCTCGACGAACCAACGAACAACCTGGACATCGATACCATCCGCTGGCTGGAGCAGACGCTGAACGACCGCGACAGCACGATGATCATCATCTCGCACGACCGTCACTTCCTGAACATGGTCTGTACGCACATGGCGGATCTGGACTACGGCGAGCTGCGCGTTTATCCGGGCAACTACGACGAGTACATGACGGCAGCCACCCAGGCGCGTGAACGTCTGCTTGCCGACAACGCCAAGAAGAAAGCGCAGATTGCGGACCTGCAATCCTTCGTGAGCCGCTTCAGCGCCAACGCCTCTAAATCCCGTCAGGCAACATCGCGTGCCCGTCAGATCGACAAAATCAAGCTGGAAGAGGTTAAAGCCTCCAGCCGTCAGAACCCGTTCATTCGCTTTGAGCAGGACAAGAAGCTGTTCCGTAACGCGCTGGAAGTGGAAGCCCTTACCAAAGGCTTTGATGAAGGCCCGCTGTTTAAAAACTTCAACCTGCTGCTGGAAGTGGGTGAGAAGATTGCCATTCTGGGCGCCAACGGCGTGGGTAAATCTACCCTGCTGAAAACCCTGGTGGGTGAACTGCAGCCGGACAACGGCACCGTGAAGTGGTCCGAGAACGCGCAGATTGGCTACTACGCGCAGGACCATGAGTACGAGTTCGAAAACGATTTGACCGTCTTCGACTGGATGAGCCAGTGGAAGCAGGAAGGTGACGACGAGCAGGCGGTGCGCAGCATTCTGGGGCGTCTGCTGTTCAGCCAGGACGACATCAAAAAGCCGGCCAAAGTGCTCTCCGGTGGTGAAAAAGGCCGCATGCTCTTCGGCAAGCTGATGATGGAAAAACCGAACATTCTGGTGATGGACGAACCGACCAACCACCTGGATATGGAATCTATCGAATCGCTGAACATGGCGCTGGAGATGTATCAGGGCACCCTGATCTTCGTCTCTCACGACCGTGAGTTCGTCAGCTCCCTGGCGACCCGCGTGATCGAAATTACGCCAGAGCGCGTGGTGGACTTCACCGGTAACTACGAAGATTACCTGCGCAGCAAAGGTATCGACGGCTAATTTCCCGTCGTCTTTCACGCTGCAGATGCGTTGGCTGCACCTGTTCACCCCGGTCACTTACTTATGTAAGCTCCCGGGGATTCACAGGTTTGCCGCCTTCCTGCAGCGCGAAATACTTAGGGAAAGGCGTCGTGCCTTTATCCCCTCTCCCCGTGGGAGAGGGTTAGGGTGAGAGCATCAGGCCGTACTACACCACCCACTCGCTCCCTTCAACCCCATTCACCCGCAGCGTACGTTTTTCCCCCGCCGGTAACGACACCTTCAGCGCCTTCCACGCCGGACGATAATCCCCGCGCGCGTTCACCTTCAGGTTGATGGTTGCGCCATCACACTCCATTTCCCATTCCACCCACAGCGCATTGCCCTTCTTATAGCCCCAGCTTTCACCGTCGTCTTCAAACAGCAGCCCCGTGGTTGTGCCGACGCCTTTAACTGGGAACAGCTTCAGCTCGCGGGTCGAATCTTTTTCAGCACTCACATGCGTGATGCGCTCGCTAAGCGGCAGACCGGCCCCGGCGCGCACCAGCAGCGGCAGTTTTTCCAGCGGCGCATCAAGGACGATGGATTGCCCGCCCGCATACCACGCGTGGGTGTAAAAATCGTACCAGCCCGTTTCGTTATCTGGCAGCCAGACGCGGCGCTCGCGCTGCCCGGCTTCGACGACGCTGGCGACCAGCAGGTCGCGGCCCAGCAGGAAGTCATCGCACTCTTCGAAGGTCTGCGCGTCGTGCTCGTGGTCGAGGAAGGTCGGGCGCAGCATCGGCTCGTCGTCGGCGTGCGCCTGCCAGAGCAGGGTGTAGAGATACGGCAGCAGGCGGTAGCGCAGCTCAATCGCGCCGCGAATGGCAGGCGTGACGCCCGGATACATCCACGGCTCGTTCACGGTGCGATCGTCATTCCAGGAATGGATGGTAAAGCGCGGGTGCATTACGCCGTTCTGCACCCAGCGCACGAACAGCTCGGCGTCCGGCTTGTCGCCGGAGAAACCGCCCACGTCGTGACCGACGTTGAATAATCCGGACAGGCTCATGCCCAGCCCCATGCGGATGTTATAGCGCAGCGTGTCCCAGTTAGTGCGGTTGTCGCCGCTCCAGGTCTGAACGTAGCGCTGCATCCCGGCGCAGCCGGAGCGGGAGATGAGATACGGACGCTTCTCCGGCGCAAAGCGCTGCTGCGCTTCCAGCGAGGCGCGCATCATCAGCAGTGGCATCACCGGGCGAATGTGCTTGATGGCGATCTCCTTGCCGAAGCCAAAGCAGCGGGCTTCCCCGTCCCACACTTCATACTCGTTGTTGTCGTTCCAGGTGGAGTCGATACCCATCTCCAGCAGCTGTGTGGTCACGCCGTTCTGCCACCACTGCACCGTCTGCGGGTTGGTAAAGTCGAGGTGCGAGCCTTCGTCATCCCAGAAGCTGGAGCGTTCAGGCGCGTCGGTTTCTGAATCACGGATGAACAGGCCGCTCTCCGCCACTTCACCGTAGCGCGGATGATCCTGCAGCAGGCACGGCTTGATGTTGGCCGCAAGCTTCAGTCCCGCGTCGTGGAAGGCCTGGCTCATCGCCTTCGGCTGCGGCACTTTGTCGTAGTTCCAGTTGAAGACGTAGCGCTTGCCGTTGATGGAGGTATAGCCGGACGAGAGCTGGAACGAATCGCACGGAATGGCGTGCTCTTCGCACAGGCGGATGAAGTTCATCAGCTGATTCTGCGCGTCCGGTGCGTCGGTGTAGTGCATGGTCGAGCCGCTGTAGCCCAGGCTCCACTTCGGCCCAAACAGCGTTTTCCCGGTCAGGCGCACGAAGGCTTTGGTGACGTCCAGTGCGCGCTTGCCGGTAAAGATGTAATAATCAATATCGCCCGCTTCCGCCTGCCAGCGGCGATAGGCGGTGTGATAGTTGTCGATCTCGTTGCCCAGATCCAGCCAGCAGCTGCTCAGGTTGTCGTAGAACAGGCCGTAGCTCACGTCATCGCGGCGGGTGAGGGTAAACGGAATGTGCTTATAAAGCGGATCGGTGCTGGCGGCGTTATAGCCCATGGCGTCCAGGTTGCGCATCTCGTAACGTTTGCCGTTGCGCTGCAGATCGCCCGCTTTCTCGCCCAGGCCGTAGAAACGCTCGTCCTTGCGGCGGCTGAGATAGTGCGCCACGCCGTCGCCGTGGGCGTTCAGCAGGTAGGCGCTGGTCGGGCGATCCTGGACCAGCGGCTGCCATTCGCCCGCATCATTACGGTAGTGCCACTCCAGCCACAGGGGCTGGTGGACGGTCACGCGCAGCTGCTCGGTTGCCACCGTCACTGCGTCATCCTGCTGCGTCAGGGTCCAGGCCGGGCAGGAGAAACCGCTCAAGTCGTCACGACGGCGGCCTTCCCACGGCACGTCTTGTTCCGGCGCGATGCTCCAGGTGCGGTCCAGCGCCAGCTCGCCTTTGCGTTTGATCAGCACGCGGAACAGGTTCTGTTCCAGCACGTACAGGCACAGGCGGTGCTGATTATCCACCAGCAGCTCCAGATGATTCGCAGACTGCTTATCAACGGTCCAGTTTTTCAGGGTTTTCATATGCAATACATCCACTATCAGGCGCGCTTGGCGCGACGTTCAGCAATAAATGCCACCAGGAAGAGAGCGCCAATCAGGTCAAAAAAGCCCATGGCAATAAAAAGCGGGTTGAAGCCGATTTTGTCGGCGGTCACCCCGATTAACAGGGAAAACAGGAAGCTGGCGATCCACGCCGCCGAGCCGCGCATGCCGTTGACGGTCGCCATCTGGCCCTTATCGAAGGACTCCACCACCAGCGCGCTCAGCATGCAGGAGATAATCTGGTGCCCGAAGCCGCCGATGGAGATCAGCACGATGGTGATATACGGGTCGCGGGTCACGGCGACGATGGCCAGAGAAATCATCAGAAACGCGCCGGTGACGGAGCTTGCCACCACCGAGTTCACGCGGGAGCAGCCGAACCAGCGGGTGTACAGGCGCGTCAGGTAGCCGCTTGCCACGCTGCCGAGGTCGGCGGCGAGGAAGGGCAGCCAGGCAAACATCGCGATCTGCTTCAGGTCCATGCCGTGCTCTTTGGCGAGGTACAGGGGCACCCAGAAGCTCAGCACCGCCCAGGCGGGTTCTGCCATAAAGGCCGGGATGGCGATACCGTAGAAGCGTTTGTTTTTCGAGACGGTTTTCAGCGCGGTCAGGAAGGGCAGCTTGACCGGTGCGGGTTCGTTATCCTGCTTGATAAACGCCAGCTCGTCGCGGCTCAGGTTCGGGTGCTGTTCCGGGTTGTGGTAGAACGCCCACCAGAGGATCACCCACAGCAGCGCCAGCACGCCGGTAAACATAAACGCGCCCTGCCAGCCGAACGACGCGTGAGCAAAGTAGATGATAGGCGGGGCCAGCATCGCGCCGATGGAGAAGCCCACGCCCGCCCAGCCGGCGGCAACGGGACGCTCTGATTTCGGGAACCATTCGCCGATGGTTTTGGCGTTCGCTGGCGTGGCGGCAGCTTCGGAAGCGCCCATAAAGAAGCGCAGAATGGCCAGGTGCAGCCAGCTTCCGGCGCCCGCGTGGAAGATACACATCAGCGCCCAGATCCCGGCGCAGACCATAAAGCCAATCTTCAGGCCGATGACGTCAATCAGCCAGCCGCACAGGGGCTGGAAAATGGTGTAGGCGATCTGAAACGCGCCGACTATCCAGGAGTACTGCTCGGTGGTGATCCCGAGGCTCTCTTTCAGTTCCGGGGCGAGGATCCCCAGCGAGTTACGGGTGATGTAGTTAACGGTGACGCCAAGTAAAAACAGCACCAGCACGTACCAGCGCAAATTCTTAATGACGCGACGGGTTTTGCTTGTCGCAACGGTGTTATTGATGTCCTGACTCATTTTACTCTCCACAAGACGGACGGTAAGGGGACGGAGGTTCAGGTGTCACACAGATTGTTATGCCTTTGATTTCTATCCGCTTAGAATGCTTAAGTTGCTATACAACTAGTATGGAAGCTGTGTGACAAGTTCACCTTAGGGAAGAAAATGAGAGGGCAAAAGTGGATTTTGTGCAAAATTTCTCATAACTGACGTAAACCCTCTGGCATGATGGTCTTTATGTCAGTTATTGCCTGATGAACACGCTATGAAAATTTTTTCATTTCGCAAATGGAGCCAGATCACAAAATGGACAAAAGGCTAAAAATCACCGAAATCGCCGCCCGTACCCAGCTCTCCATCAGTACGGTTTCCCGTGTGCTGGCAGGCAAAGCGAATACCAGCGAAAAGGCGCGGGCTAAGGTGCTGGCGTGCGCGCGGGAGCTGGGGGTGATGGACGGCATGGCGGCGGGGCGTCTGCTGCTTAACAGCCTGGTGGTTTTTGCCCCTCAGCGTGCCTTCGACGAGCGGTCCGACATCTTTTACTACCGCGTGATCCAGAGCGTGAGCAAAGGGCTTGCCTCGCACGAGGTTCGGCTGCGCTACTGCGCGCTGGAGGAGAACGACAGCGACGCCCAGATTTTTCTGGCACGCATGAACGAGCCGGATACCCAGGCGGCCATTCTGCTCGGTATCGACGATCCGCATATCCACGATCTGGCGGTGGATGTGGGGAAACCCTGCATGCTGATTAACTGCCGGGACCGCCGCATGCGCCTGCCTGCCGTTGCCCCGGATCATCGCGCCATCGGCGAGCGGGCGGCGGAGTACCTGTTCGAGATGGGGCACCGCGAGGTGATGAACGTGCTGTGCCTGCGTCGCTACACCATGGAGCTGCGCCTGGCGGGGATCCGCGACGCGTGGCACGCTCATAATCTCAGGTTTAACGACAGGCGCGATCTGCTGGTGGTGCCAAGCTTCAGCGCCAGAGAGACGGAGCAACTGGTGAGCGAGTGGCTTAACCAACAGAAGGGAAAAGACCTGCCGACGGCGTTCCTGGTAGGCGGGGACTTTATGGCGGCAGGCACCATCAGCGCGCTGCAAAATCACGGTCTGCGCGTGCCGCAGGACGTCTCGGTGATGAGCATTGACGGCTTTAATCTGGCGGCGATTCAGGATGTGCCCTTAACGGCGGTGCATGTTCCCCGCGACGAGCTGGGAACGGAAGCGGTGCATATGCTCCAGCAGCGGCTGATGCGCCCGGACGCGCCGGTAGGAACATTGCTGCTGAACGGCACGCTGGCCGTGCGGGAATCGGTACGGCGGATACGTCAGGGGAAACGACGCACCGCCGTGGAGCGGGAAGGGCTGTACGACAGTTAAGCCATGCCCAGCGCACGCTTGCCGTGGATATTGAGATCGTTCACGGTAAAACGGTCCTGCCAGCTTTTTTCATAATCCTCGCGCGGGAAGTCTCCCGGCGACGCGCCGGTTTCCAGCGCTTCCTTGACCTTTTTCGCATAGGCGAGGTTCTTCTCGCACATTGGCGCGGCGGGGATGTACATCACGTTGCCCCAGCCCTGCTGATTTTCCACCGGCGCGACAGAGTGGATCACGTCGCAGTGCCACCACACGGAATCGCCGGCTTCCAGCGCCGGAATGCTGGTCAATGCTTCGACAAGCAGCGGGTGCCACTTCTCGGAAATCGGCAGCACGCGCCCCGGCGCCACGCCGCAGAGTTCGTCTTCCGGCACGTCGTCCAGCAGAGGACGCAGCAGAATGTAGGCCATTGCTTCCGGGATCGGCACCACGTGCAGCAGCCCCTGGCCGGGGATCATGTCCGACAGCGCCGTCCAGCCCTGGAAGGTGCGGAACACCGAGCACTTGGTGGTGTTATCCACGGTGTACTCTTCCACTTCGGTACGGTGTGCGGCGTTCCACGGATCGTATTTCTCAACGTTGCCGTCAAACACGCGGGCAAACACCTGCTGGTAGGCAGGCAGCAGCCAGCGCTCCAGCGCGCCGGAATCGGTGTGCGCGCCCAGCCCTTTTGAAGTGGTTCCCGGCGGACGGCGGCGAATGCGGTCCGGGTAAATCACGCTGACGTCAGGGTCGAACCACTGCTTGCCGTTGCTCTCGAATGTCCATAAACGGTTCAGGAACGACTGCACCTGCGCCATCGCTTCACTCTGGCGCGCCTGCATTTGCGCCTGGGACCAGTAGATCGGGTAAATCTCCGGACGGGAGGCGGTTAAGGTGCCGAAGAAGTTGTCGCCCGGCCCTTTGTACACCTCGTCAAACTTGTTCAGATCGAGGTAGTCGAGCATCGACCGATCCCACGCCAGCGCCTGCTCGCGGGGGAAGTGACCTTTAATCACCGCGCAGCCGCGGCGCTTAACGGCCTCGCGCTGAGCGTCGGTAATCGTGCCGTTTTTCACATCTGCAAACGGAATCACCGGCCAGACGGATTCGCCTTTATTTTTCAGGGCGTTGATCTCCGCCACGCGGGTGGCGATTTTATCGCTGAGCTTGTCGAACACCGCCTGCACGTCGCCGATCTGCACGCGTAACTCACGTTTTAACTGACGGATTGCCGCTTTGTGGTCCGCTGGCAAGGTTTCACTGGTAAAGGTCATAACTGCCTCGCATCTTTCATTCGAAAGTAAAAATATCTACAAGTGATACTTTAAGTTAAAAATAAGTTAATGCAAGTTTAAAAACTTGACGCAAGCCACAGGTCGGAAAAAGAGTGAGAGGCCGGAGCGGGGCTCCGGCGAGGAAAGGATCAGACGTCGAAAGGAGAGTGGTTGTCGAGCACTGCCTGAATGACGTTCAGCGCGCCCTGATGGTTGTTGTCGTCGGTGCTGTAGCGGCTAATGTCTTTAATGCTCTGCGCCGCGTTGCCCATCGCAAAAGCGTATTTCACCAGCTTCAGCATCTCGGCATCGTTGCCGCTGTCGCCAATGCCGACGCACTCCTGCGGGGAGATTTTCCAGCGTTTCAGCAGGCGGCTAATGCCGTTGGCCTTGTGCAGGCCGGGGATAATCAAATCGACAAAACCGAAACCGCTGGTGACCGGCTTCATGATGCCGTCCAGGGAGACGTGCAGTTTATCGACCAGGTTCGGGATATCGCTGTCCGGCAGGTTCAGGGAGAACTTAAACAGCACGTCGTCGATTTCGCGGTAATCGCTGATGCGTTTTAAGCGGTGATAGTGCTTTGACATCAGCGCCACGAAGGCGTCCGGGGCTTTGTCGCTGACGTAGGCGCTCTCCAGACCGCAGGCTACAAAGTTCAGCCCTTTGTCTTTCAGCAGTTCGCCAATAACGATCTGCGACTCATGGCGGGTCAGCTCGCCGTGGAAAACCTGCTCGCCGTGATCGAACACCAGCGCGCCGTTCTCCGCCACGAAGGAGATCTGCTCTTTCAGCTCGGGGAAGAAGGAGATGAGCTGGTAATACTGGTTGCCGCTGGCGACAACGAATTCAATATCGCGGGCTTTAAGCTGTTCAAACTGTGCCTGGAAGCGGTCACGATCGTACTGCTTGGCATCATCAAGGAAAGTTCCGTCCATATCGGTGACGATAACTTTAACGGTCATACTGTGCTCCTGGGTCACTGCGTTTTGAAACATTCTAATAACAAGGTGACGGGGAGCACAAATTTAATTTCGAATGAAAGTCAGAAAGCCGGGTGGCGGCTTCGCCTTACCCGGCCTACGGGGAGACTCTGTAGGCCCGGTAAGCGCAGCGCCACTGGGCGTTTTCTTACAGCGTATGCTCAGTACGGGCGATAATATCGTCCTGCGCATCCGGCGACAGGGCGGTGAAGAACGCCGAGTAACCCGCCACGCGCACTACCAGGTCGCGGTACTGGTCCGGGTGCTTCTTCGCTTCCAGCAGCGTTTCGCGGGAGACAATGTTGTACTGAATATGCCAGCCCTTGTGCACCTCGAAGAAGGTACGCAGCAGTACCATCAGCTTCTGGCGATCGCTGTCGTTTTCCAGCGTCGACGGGTTCAGCTTCTGGTTAAGCAGCACGCCGCCCAGGATCGCCTCGGTAGGCAGTTTACCCACGGAACCGATGACCGCCGTTGGACCAAGGTGGTCGGTACCGGAAGCCGGGCTAGCCCCTTCTGCCAGCGGGGTGTGGGCCTTACGTCCGTCCGGCGTGGCCATCGTTGCCGCGCCGAACGGCACGTTAGCGGAGATAGACGACGTGCCCGCGTAGTAGTTACCGCCAATCGGGCCGCGGCCGTAGCGCGGGTTGTGGTACTGCTTCAGCTCCTCAATGTAGGTCTGATAGGCTCGGGTCAGCAACATGTCCACGCTGTCGTCATCGTTGCCGTACTTCGGCGCGCCGTTGATCAGGCGCTGGCGCAGCTGCTCGTGGGTCAGCCCGTCGAAATCATCCGCCAGCGCCGCCGCCAGCTGCTGCTGACCGATAGCGCCCTGCTCAAAGACCAGCTTTTTCACCGCTGCCAGGCTGTTGCCGAGGTTGGCGATACCCACCTGCAGGCCGGAGACCCAGTCATACTTCGCGCCGCCCTGCTTGATGCTTTTCGCGCGCTCGATGCAGTCGTCCACCAGCGCCGAGCAGAGAATGTCGTGGACGTTCTCTTCCAGCATGGTATCCACCACGTACTCGATCTCGATGGATTTGCGGGTGTAGTAGCGGATCTGGCTGTCCCACGCTGCCATCACCTCGTCGAAGTTATCGAAGTTGCCGGCAGAGAGCGCTTTTTCCTGCGGCAGGAACACCTTGCCGCTGGTGGCGTCGCGGCCGCCTTCCAGCGCGGCGAGCATCACGCGGGCGAAGTTGATAAAGCTCATGCCGGTGCAGCGGTAGCCCCACTTGCCGCCCACCGCCGTTTCGATGCAGCCGATGGCCGCGTAGTCGTAGGCATCGTCGCGCTCCACGCCAAGCTTGATAAATTCCGGGATCACGATTTCATCGTTGTTAAATGCCGGCATCCCGAAGCCACAGCGGATCACCTGCACGCAGGCGTCGAGGAAGTCGTTGCTCATGCCCGCGTGATAGCGCACGCTCAGGTTCGGCTGGGTAGAGCGCAGGCGACCGCAGGATTCCAGAATCGCGTAGGAGAGCGGGTTCACCGCGTCCATCGGCTCGCCGTTAACCAGCTTCTGACCGCCGATGGTAACGTTCTGGTACAGCGGGCTGCCGGCAGAGGCTTTGGAGTGCGAGCCGGAGCGGATCTTGTTCACTTCCAGCAGCTTCAGCCAGCAGCTGTTCAGCAGCTCGATGGCGTGCTCGCGATCCAGGCTCTGGTCCAGCTCCACGTCGCGGCGGTAGTGCGGGTATAGATACTGGTCCATACGCGCGAAGGAGACGGAGTGGCCGTTGGACTCAATCTGCAGGATCAGCTGAATGAAGTAGCACAGCTGCAGCGCCTGCCAGAAGGTTTTTGGCGGCTCGTGGGCAATCACGTCGCAGTTTTCCGCCATCGCCAGCAGCTCGTCGCGGCGGCTTTCGCGGGTTTCCGTAGACGCCATCTCACGCGCCAGGTCGGCGAAGCGTTTGATGTGCAGGCTGACGGCTTCCAGCACGATATCAATTGCCTTCAGGAACTGATCGCCGTGCAGGTCTTCCAGCACCGTCAGGTTGATGCGCGAGCGGCGCTCGTCCACTTTGGCGCGCAGGCCGTCGAGACCTTTCTCCAGCACCAGCGGGAAGTTTACCGCCAGGTGCGCGTCGCCGGAGGTCATGTTGCCTTCGGCTTTGATGATGCCGGTTTCCAGCAGGCCTTTCTGCTCGTCGGTGAACATGCCATAGCAGCGATCCTGCACCGTCTGGCCGCGCCACCACGGGCAGATTTCATGCAGCACACGCTTGTTTTCTTCACTCACCGCGAAGCCCGCACCCGGACGGTCCGCCAGATCGTCAATCTCTTTCTCAATCCAGGAGACGGTATATTCCGGGAAGATCGGCGCGGCGCGCACTTCGCTTGCCTGGTTGCCGATAATCAGCTCGTCGTGCTTGATCCAGATGGTGCGTTCCGCCAGGTGATGTGCCAGCGCCAGGGCGCGACGCACCGGGATCGGCTTGTCCATGTGCTGCTGGTACATTTCGGTGTAATGCTGCGCGCGCTCGGTACAGACCGGCGGCTTGACGATATGCACCAGCGCCATTTTATGCGCTTTAATACGTTCGCTGAGGGTGTTGAGATTCAGGGTGGTCATAGGTTTATCCTCGTAAGGTCGCGGTTAACCCTTTCTGGCAGGCGTACTGCTGCGCGAAATCCAGCAGGGCAGGGTTATCCAGCGGTTTGTCAGGGGCAGAGTAGGGTTGGCCGAGCAGGGTGTATTTGTTCATGCCCAGCGTGTGATACGGCAAAAAATGAATATCATCGACGCCGAGTTCGTCGGCGGCGAAGTTGGTAATGGCTGTGATGGAGGCTTCATCGGCGTTAAAGCCCTGGATCAGCGGCACGCGGATGGTGATCTTTTTCCCGGCAGCGGCGAGGCGCTTCAGGTTGTCCAGGATCCGTTTGGCCGAACCGTCGGTCCACTGTTTGAACACCGCTCCATCGACGTGCTTAAGGTCGGCAAGGAACAGATCGACGTACGGTAATGACGGCTCGATATAGTGCCACGGCACGTGAAGGCAGGTTTCGAGGGCGGTGTGGATACCCTGTTCGTGGCTGGCCTTGAACAGGGCGTGCGCCAGCTCCGGGTTCATAAACGGCTCGCCGCCGGAGAGGGTGATCCCGCCGCCGCTGCGGTCATAAAAGGGTTTGTCGCGCAGCACGGTGGTCATGATCTCGTCCACCTGCTTCTCTTCACCGCAGACGGTAAGCGCCTGCGTTGGACAGCAGTCAGTGAGGGCGTTAAGCGTCTCTTCACTCAGCTTTTCGCGGTGGATGACCAGGCCATTGAGCGCACGTTCGATACAGCCCGGTGCCGCCAGCTGACACAGGTCGCAGCCTTCCAGACACAGGCGCGCGTCAAACAGCACGTCCCGGCTGCGCGAGCGGCTTTCCGGGTTCTGGCACCAGCGACAGCCCAGCGAGCAGCCTTTCAGGAACACCACGGTTCGAATACCGGGGCCGTCGTGGGTGGAATAACGCTGAATATTGAAGATCATATTTTTGCCCTCAAGTTGCATATGAAGATTAAATGACTTTTGAATGAAAGTTATCTTGATGCAGGTCAACTCTTGAGCAGGTTTTATCGTGAAAGGGTAAGTGCAGGCTAATTTTGAGGGTGACATCATGGAACTTTATCTCGACACATCTGACGTTGCGGCAGTCAAAAAGCTGGCGCGTATCTTCCCGCTGGCGGGCGTGACCACCAACCCAAGCATTGTGGCGGCAGGAAAAACGCCGCTAGATGAGCTGCTGCCCGCACTGCACGACGCGCTGGGCGGCAAGGGGCGTCTCTTCGCGCAGGTGATGGCAACCACCGCCGAAGGGATGGTGGAAGACGCGCGCAAGCTGCGCGCTATCATTAACGACCTGGTGGTGAAGGTGCCGGTGAGCGCAGAAGGGCTGGCGGCGATTAAGATGCTGAAAGCGGAAGGGATCCCGACGCTGGGCACGGCGGTGTACGGCGCCGCGCAGGGGATGCTGTCCGCCCTGGCCGGAGCAGAGTATGTGGCCCCTTACGTTAACCGCGTGGACGCGCAGGGCGGGGACGGGATCCAGACCGTGATTGAACTGCAGCAGCTGTTGGCGCTGCACGCGCCGCAGTCAAAGGTGCTGGCCGCGAGCTTTAAAACCCCGCGTCAGGCGCTGGACTGCCTGCTGGCAGGGTGCGAGTCCATCACGCTGCCGCTGGACGTCGCGCAGCAGTTTATTACTTCCCCTGCGGTGGATGCGGCGATCGTGAAGTTTGAGCAGGACTGGCAGGGGGCGTTTGGACGGACGTCTATCTGACGGGTGCGGCCTGATGCCCTCACCCCGACCCTCTCCCTGTGGGAGAGGGAGCAAACACTAAAACGGCAACCTGAAGGTTGCCGTTTGCTTTAACCTCCGCAAACCTCACACCCCGGATTGCGCATCAGCTTCATCTCGCGGAACTGGCAGGTCATCGCGTCATACATCACGATTTTCCCCGCGGCAGGCGTGCCGTAGTGCGCCAGCACTTTGATCGCTTCCATCGCCTGCAGGGAGCCAATCACGCCGACCAACGGCGCCATCACGCCCGCCTCGACGCAGGTCAGCGCATTCTCGCCAAACAGACGGCTCAGGCAGCGGTAGCAGGGTTCACCCTCCGCGTACGTGAAGACGCTGATTTGCCCCTCCATGCGGATTGCCGCGCCGGAGACCAGCGGGGTTTTGTGGGCAAAACAGCCCGCGTTCAGCTGGTTACGGACCGCGACGTTATCGGTGCAGTCGAGCACCAGATCGTGCTGCGCAATCTGCGCGAACAGCGTATCGTCATCCAGCATCGCGTCAATCAGGGTGAACTGAACGTTGGGGTTGATGCGCGCCAGCGCCGTGCGGGCAGAGTCCACTTTCGGCTGGCCAACCGTCGCGTCGCTGTGCAGCGTCTGGCGCTGCAGGTTGGACACCGACACGGTATCGAAATCCAGGAGCGTCATCCTGCCCACGCCCGCCGCAGCCAGGTATTGCGCCGCCGCGCAGCCAAGCCCACCAAGGCCCACAACCAGCACATTGGCCGCCTTAAGCGCTTCCTGGCCCTCAAAGTCAAACCCGCGCAGCACAATCTGGCGGTTGTAGCGCATCATCTCCTGGTCGCTCAGCTCCACCGTCATGTCAGCCTCCGAACAGGTGGTTAAAGCGCTCAACTTCAACCCATTCGCCGGCTTCCACGTTGCCGCGCTCGCGCTCCAGCACGATAAAGCAGTTGCCCTGGCTGAAGGAGCTGAAAATGTGCGAGCCCTGGTGCCCGGTAGTGCTCACTTCCATTTCGCCGTCGGCGTTGCGCGCCAGAATGCCGCGCTGGAAATCGAGACGACCCGGTGATTTTTTCAGGCGCGTAGCGGCACGCACGCGCAGGCGTTCCGGTAGCGGGCTGGCCTTGTTGCCGGAAAGCTTCGCCAGCAGCGGGATCGCCAGCTGGTAGAAGGTGAGTGCCGCAGAGACCGGGTTACCCGGCAGGCCGCAGAACCAGCTGTGCGGAAGCTTGCCAAACGCGAACGGTTTGCCCGGCTTGATCGCCAGCTTCCAGAAGGCGATTTCGCCCAGCTCTTCAAGAAGGGTTTTGGTGTAATCCGCTTCGCCCACGGAGACGCCGCCGGAGCTGATGACCACGTCGGCGGATTCGTCCGCCTCGATAAACGCCGCGCGCAGTTTTTCCGGGTCGTCTGGAATAATGCCGAGGTTAATCACCTCGCAGCCCAGCTGCTCCAGCATCAGGTGTACCGCCAGGCGGTTGGTGTCATAAATCTGGCCGTCCTGCAGCGGCTGGCCCGGAAGCTGCAGCTCGTCGCCGGTGGAGAAAACCGCTACGCGCACCTTGCGGATAACGTCAACTTCCGCGATACCGAGCGAGGCCAGCACCGGCAGTTCACCTACCGTCAATTTCTGCCCGGCGGCAAAAACGGTCGCGCCGAGGGTGATGTCTTCGCCCGTGCGGCGGATGTTCTGGCCCGCTTTAACGTTCGCGGTAAAACGCACGCCGTCGTCGGTCTGCTCGGTCTCTTCCTGCATCACCACGGCATCGCAGCCCTGCGGAACCGGCGCGCCGGTCATGATGCGCACGCAGGTGCCCGCAGGCCATTCGCCGCTAAACGGCTGACCCGCAAAGGCTTTACCCGCCACCGGCAGGGCGTTACCCGTCTGGAGATCCGCCAGGCGCACCGCGTAACCGTCCATCGCGGAGTTATCGAACCCCGGCACGTTCATCGGCGAGACGATATCGCGCGCGGCAATACGACCAAAACAGCGCACAAGCGGCAGCGTCTCAACGTCATGCAGCGGAGAAATACGGTCAAGCATCTGCGAGAGTGCCGTCTCAAGCGGCATCAGTCCGGCGGTAAAATCCATGGTGGGCTCCTGCGGAGTAACAACGAAAGCGCCCATTATGGCAGAAAAGTGCGGCTAACTGTATGACCCGATGGGTGTACGCTTTACATCACTGTTGCGTCTTTCTATATTCAAAAATCATCTGAAGTTTCATCGACGATAATGATATTTATAGAAAAAGCCGCGAATCAGGCTAACGGGTGATGCGAATGGTTAATGCGGTAATCGCAATTCATGGCGGCGCAGGGGCAATCACCCGTGCACAGCTCAGTCCCGAGCAGGAAAAGCGCTACATTGACGCGCTGTACGCCATTGTGGAAACGGGCCAGAAAATGCTGGAAGCGGGCGAGAGCGCGCTGGATGTGGTCACCGAGGCGGTGCGCCTGCTGGAAGAGTGTCCGCTCTTTAATGCCGGAATAGGTTCGGTCTTTACCCGGGATGAAACCCACGAGCTGGACGCCTGCGTGATGGACGGCGTCACCCTGAAGGCGGGCGCCGTGGCGGGCGTGAGCCATCTGCGAAATCCGGTGCTGGCGGCGCGTCTGGTGATGGAGGAGAGCCCGCACGTTCTGCTGGCGGGCGCCGGGGCGGAAAAATTTGCCTTTGAGCACGGAATGGAACCGGTATCGCCGGATCTGTTTTCCACGGAAGAACGCTATCAGCAGCTGCTGAAAGCCCGTACGGCGGGCATAACGCAGCTTGACCATACTGCGCCGCTGGATGAAACCACCAAAATGGGCACGGTCGGCGCGGTGGCGCTCGATAAAGCCGGTAACCTCGCGGCGGCGACGTCAACGGGCGGCATGACCAACAAGCTGCCGGGACGCGTCGGCGACAGCCCGCTTCCCGGCGCGGGCTGCTATGCCAATAACGCCACGGCGGCGGTGTCGTGTACCGGCACCGGGGAAGTGTTTATTCGCGCCCTCGCGGCCTACGACATCACCGCGCTGATGGATTACGGCGGTTTAAGCCTGAGCGAGGCCTGCGAGCGCGTGGTGATGGAAAAATTACCTGCCCTGGGCGGCGTCGGCGGGCTGATTGCGGTCGATCGTGAGGGCAACGTGGCCCTGCCTTTCAACAGCGAAGGCATGTACCGCGCCTGGGGTTATGCCGGTGATGAGCCGAGCACGGGCATCTATCGTGAATAAGGGGGCAGCGCGTGCCGCACACTGAAGAACTGGACAACCGCGAGGTGCTGGCTGTCCATCAGCTGAATATTGCGTTTCAGGAAGAGCGGCAGTTCATCCCCGCAGTACAGAATTTATCGTTCTCGCTCAGGCGCGGCGAGACGCTGGCGATTGTTGGCGAATCCGGCTCCGGGAAATCGGTCACCGCGCTGGCGCTGATGCGCCTGCTGGAACAGACGGGCGGGCAAATCAGCAGCGAGAAAATGCTCCTGCGCCGCCGTAACCGTCAGGTCATCGATTTAAACGAGCTAAGCGGCGCGCAGATGCAGGGCGTGCGCGGGGCGGATATCGCGATGATCTTCCAGGAGCCGATGACCTCCCTGAACCCGGTGTTCCCGGTCGGGGAACAAATTGCCGAGTCCATCCGGCTGCATCAGGGGCTGAGCGGCGATGAGGCGCTCAAAGAGGCCCGACGGATGCTGGAGCTGGTGCGCATTCCGGAGGCGCAGGCCATTCTGGGGCGCTACCCGCATCAGCTTTCCGGCGGCATGCGCCAGCGGGTGATGATTGCCATGGCGCTCTCCTGCCGTCCGGCGGTGCTGATTGCCGATGAGCCGACGACGGCGCTGGACGTGACGATTCAGGCGCAGATCCTGCAGCTCATCAAAGTGCTGCAGCAGGAGATGGAGATGGGGGTGATTTTCATCACCCACGATATGGGCGTGGTGGCTGACATCGCCGATCGGGTGCTGGTGATGCACAAGGGCAATGCTGTGGAAACCGGTGCGGTCGAGCAGATTTTCCATGCCCCCGAGCATCCTTACACCAAAGCGCTGCTGGCGGCGGTGCCGCGGCTTGGGGCGATGAACGGCAGCGATTTGCCGCGCCGTTTTCCGCTGATTTCCCTGGAGGCGACAGAGCCGCAGGAGGATGAAGGCGAGCAGGACACCGTGGTGTCGGGCAAACCGATACTCGAAGTGCGCAATCTGGTGACCCGCTTTCCGCTGCGCAGCGGAATTTTCAACCGCCTGAAGCGCGAAGTGCATGCGGTGGAAAACGTCAGTTTCGATCTCTGGCCGGGTGAAACGCTGGCGCTGGTAGGAGAGTCCGGCTGTGGGAAATCCACCACCGGGCGGGCGCTGCTCAGGCTCGTGGAGACCCAGGAGGGGACGATAACCTTTAACGGTGAACGTATCGACACCCTGCCAGATAATAAATTACAGGCGATACGGCGAGATATTCAGTTTATCTTCCAGGATCCGTATGCCTCTCTCGACCCGCGCCATACGGTAGGGTACTCAATTATGGAGCCGCTGCGGGTGCATAACCTGCTCGACGGCGAGGCGGCGCAGCGTCGCGTGGCCTGGCTGCTGGAGCGCGTTGGCCTGAAGCCGGAACACGCCTGGCGTTATCCGCACGAGTTTTCCGGCGGGCAGCGGCAGCGTATCTGCATCGCCCGCGCGCTGGCGCTGAACCCGAAGGTGGTGATTGCGGATGAATCCGTCTCGGCGCTGGATGTCTCGATCCGGGCGCAAATTATCAACTTACTGCTGGATTTACAGCGGGATATGGGGATTGCCTTCCTGTTTATCTCGCACGATATGGCGGTGGTAGAGCGTATCAGCCACCGCGTGGCGGTGATGTTTATGGGGCAGATCGTGGAGATTGGCCCGCGAAGGGCGGTGTTTGAGAACCCGCAGCACCCCTACACCCGCAAGCTTATTGCGGCGGTGCCGGTTGCCGATCCCGCGCACCGCCACGGCCAGCGCGTGCTGCTGCAGGATGAGATGCCGAGCAACATTCGTAAACGGGGCGAAGCCGTGGAGCGCGTCACGCTGCGTGAGGTTGGTCCGGGCCACTTCGTGGCTCCGCCGCGCCAGGACAATGCCTTCTCACGTTTATAACTTACAACAGGCAGGAGAACACAATGGTTACATTTGTAGCGCGTAGATGGTTGTTAGCCGCGAGCGTGACGGCAGCCCTGGCCGCTGCCCCCGCGTTCGCCGCCAAAGACGTGGTGGTTGCCGTAGGCTCCAACTTCACCACGCTCGATCCGTACGACGCCAACGACACGCTCTCCCAGGCGGTGGCGAAATCGTTCTATCAGGGGCTTTTTGGTCTCGACAGAGAGATGAAGCTGAAAAATGTGCTGGCGGAGGGGTACACCGTATCCGACGACGGGCTGGTCTATACCATCAAGCTCCGTTCCGGCGTGAAGTTCCAGGACGGGACTGATTTCAATGCGGAGGCGGTAAAGGTCAACCTCGACCGTGCCAGCAATCCTCAAAACAGCCTCAAGCGCTATAACCTGTATAAAAATATCGCCAGCACCGAGGTAGTCGACCCGGCAACGGTAAAAATCACCCTGAAAGAGCCATTCTCCGCGTTTATCAATATTCTGGCGCATCCGGCGACGGCGATGATCTCGCCCGCCGCGCTGAAAAAGTACGGTAAAGAGATCGGCTTCCACCCGGTGGGAACCGGTCCGTACGAGCTGCTCACCTGGAACCAGACCGATTTCGTGAAGGTGAAAAAATTCGCGGGATACTGGCAGCAGGGTCTGCCGAAGCTGGATACCATCACCTGGCGTCCGGTGGTGGATAACAACACCCGCGCGGCAATGCTGCAAACCGGCGAGGCGCAGTTTGCCTTCCCCATCCCGTATGAGCAGGCCGCCATTCTGCAGAAAAACAGCAAGCTGGAGCTGGTTGCCAGCCCGTCTATCATGCAGCGCTACATCAGCATGAACGTCACGCAGAAGCCGTTCGATAACCCGAAGGTGCGTGAAGCCATCAACTATGCCATTAACCGTCAGGCGCTGGTGAAGGTCGCTTTTGCGGGTTATGCCACCCCGGCCACCGGCGTGCTGCCGCCGTCTATCGCGTATGCGCAAAGCTATCAGCCATGGCCGTACGATCCGGCTAAAGCGCGCGAGCTGCTGAAAGAGGCGGGTTTCCCGAACGGCTTCAGCACCACGCTGTGGTCGTCGCATAACCACAGTACCGCGCAGAAGGTGCTGCAGTTTACCCAGCAGCAGTTGGCGCAGGTGGGGATTAAGGCGCAGGTGACCGCGATGGATGCCGGGCAGCGTGCGGCAGAAGTGGAGGGGAAAGGGCAGAAAGAGAGCGGCGTGCGGATGTTCTACACAGGCTGGACCGCCTCGACCGGTGAAGCCGACTGGGCGCTGTCGCCGCTGTTTGCCTCGCAGAACTGGCCGCCAACCCTGTTCAACACCGCGTTTTACAGCAATCCGCAGGTGGACAAAGACCTGGCCGATGCCCTGAAAACCACCAAACCGGAAGAGAAAGCCCGCCTCTACAAGGACGCGCAGGACATTATCTGGAAAGAGTCGCCGTGGGTACCGCTGGTGGTGGAGAAACTGGTCTCAGCCCATAACAAAGCGCTGACCGGGTTCTACATCATGCCGGACACCGGCTTTAGCTTTGACGATGCGGATTTAAAATAAACCTCATGCTGAATTATGTTTGTAAACGTCTGCTGGGGCTTATCCCGACGCTGCTGATAGTGGCGGTGCTGGTGTTTTTGTTTGTCCACATGCTGCCGGGCGATCCGGCGCGTCTGGTAGCCGGGCCCGAAGCGGATGCCACCGTCATTGAGCTGGTGCGTAAACAGCTGGGCCTCGACCAGCCGCTGTATATGCAGTTTCTGCACTATATGTGCAACGTTCTGCAGGGCGACTTTGGTATTTCAATGGTGTCGCGGCGTCCGGTGTCGGAGGAGATTGCCAGCCGCTTTATGCCCACGTTCTGGCTAACGATTGCCAGCATGGGCTGGGCGGTGGCGTTTGGGCTGGGCGCGGGGATTATTGCGGCCGTCTGGCGCAACCGCTGGCCGGACAAGCTCGGCATGGCCCTGGCGGTGACCGGCATCTCCTTCCCGGCATTCGCGCTGGGGATGCTGCTGATGCAAATCTTTTCCGTTGAACTGGGCTGGCTGCCGACCGTCGGGGCCGATACCTGGAAGCATTACATTCTGCCCTCCATGACGCTGGGCGCTGCCGTGTCGGCGGTGATGGCCCGCTTTACCCGCGCCTCGTTCGTGGACGTGCTGAGCGAAGATTATATCCGCACCGCGCGGGCGAAAGGAGTCAGCGAGAAGTGGGTCATTCTCAAGCACGGGTTCCGCAATGCGATGATCCCGGTGGTGACGATGATGGGGCTGCAGTTTGGTTTCCTGCTGGGTGGCTCTATCGTCGTCGAAAAGGTCTTCAATTGGCCGGGGCTGGGGCGCCTTCTGGTCGATTCCGTCGAGATGCGCGACTACCCGGTGATTCAGGCAGAAGTCCTGCTTTTCTCGCTGGAGTTTATTCTTATCAACTTAGTGGTGGACGTGCTCTACGCCGCCATTAACCCGGCCATCAGGTATAAGTAAGATGCGATTGTTGAACTGGCGGCGTCAGGCCGTTTTGAACGCGATGCCGGGGCTGAAACCGGAGCATGTCCGCACTCCGTGGTCCGAATTCTGGCGACGTTTTCGCCGTCAGCCGGTCGCAATGGCGGCGGGGCTGTTCGTGCTGGTGCTAATTGCGGTGGCGATCGTTGCGCCGTGGGTAGCGCCGTTTGATGCGGAAAACTACTTTGACTACGACCGCCTGAACGACGGCCCCTCAATGCTGCACTGGTTCGGCGTGGACTCGCTTGGCCGCGATATCTTCAGCCGCGTGCTGGTGGGGGCGCAAATTTCTCTCGCCGCCGGGGTTGTCGCGGTGCTGATCGGCGCAGCTATCGGTACCGTGCTGGGGCTCGTCGCCGGGTATTATGAAGGCTGGTGGGACCGCATCATCATGCGCATCTGCGACGTGCTGTTTGCCTTTCCCGGCATTCTGCTGGCGATTGCCGTTGTCGCCATTATGGGCAGCGGGATGGCCAACGTCATCATTGCGGTCGCGGTGTTTTCGATTCCGGCCTTTGCCCGCCTGGTGCGCGGCAACACGCTGGTGCTGAAGCAGCAGACGTTTATTGAATCCGCCCGCAGCATGGGGGCCAGCGATACCACCATTCTGTTCAGCCATATTCTGCCCGGAACGGTGTCGTCCATCGTGGTCTATTTCACCATGCGTATCGGCGTGTCGATTATTTCGGCGGCCAGCCTGTCGTTTCTGGGGTTAGGGGCACAGCCGCCGACGCCGGAGTGGGGTGCGATGCTGAACGAGGCGAGGGCCGATATGGTGATTGCGCCGCACGTGGCGATCTTCCCGAGCCTGGCGATTTTCCTGACCGTGCTGGCGTTTAACCTGTTAGGTGACGGGCTGCGCGATGCGCTGGATCCGAGGATAAAGGGGTAGTGCAGTGAAATGTGCCGGGTGGCGGCTACGCCTTACCCGGCCTGTAAAAGATGTGCAGTGAGATTAAACCCGGCTACCCCACAGGTCATACTCATCCGCGTTTTCAACCTTCACGCGAATAATATCACCTGGCTTAACGTTGGTTTCGCCGTTCAGGTACACCGCGCCGTCGATTTCAGGGGCGTCCGCCATGCTGCGACCAATCGCGCCTTCTTCGTCCACTTCGTCGATGATAACCATGATCTCACGGCCCACTTTCTCCTGCAGACGTTCAGCAGAGATCTGCTGCTGCAGCTGCATGAAGCGGTTCCAGCGCTCTTCCTTAACCTCTTCCGGCACCTGATCCGCCAGCTCGTTGGCGGTTGCGCCTTCCACCGGGCTGTATTTGAAGCAGCCGACACGGTCCAGGCGCGCTTCTTTCAGGAAGTCGAGCAGCATCTGGAAGTCTTCTTCGGTTTCACCCGGGAAGCCGACGATAAAGGTGGAACGCAGGGTCAGATCCGGACAGATTTCACGCCACTGCTTGATGCGCGCCAGCTGGCGGTCAACGGAGCCAGGGCGTTTCATCAGCTTGAGGATGCGCGGGCTGGCGTGCTGCAGCGGGATATCCAGGTACGGCAGAATCTTGCCTTCCGCCATCAGCGGGATCACATCGTCAACGTGCGGGTACGGGTAAACGTAGTGCAGACGCGTCCAGATACCGAGCTTAGCCAGCTGCTCGCACAGGCCCACCATGCTGGTTTTCACCGGCTCGCCGTTGTGGAAACCGGAGCGGTGTTTGACGTCCACGCCATAAGCTGAGGTGTCCTGGGAGATGACCAGCAGCTCCTTCACGCCCGCGTCGGCCAGACGTTTCGCTTCCGCCAGCACTTCGCCAATCGGACGGCTCACCAGATCGCCACGCATGGACGGGATGATGCAGAAGGTGCAGCGATGGTTGCAGCCTTCAGAAATTTTCAGGTAGGCGTAGTGACGCGGCGTCAGCTTTACGCCCTGTTCCGGCACCAGGCTCAGGAACGGGTTGTGCTTTGGTTTTGGCACGTAGTGATGAACATGTTCCAGCACCTGCTCGTAGCTGTGCGGGCCGGTGATCTCCAGCACCTTCGGGTGCACTTCGCGGATTTGGTCCACTTTCGCGCCCAGGCAGCCGGTAACAATCACTTTGCCGTTTTCGGTCAGCGCTTCACCGATGGCTTCCAGTGACTCCTGCACCGCGCTGTCGATAAAGCCGCAGGTGTTAACGATCACCATATCGGCGTTGTCGTAGCTTGGCACCACGTCATAGCCCTCGGTGCGCAGTTCGGTCAGGATGCGTTCTGAATCCACCAGGTTTTTCGGGCAGCCCAGGGAGACGAAGCCGATTTTCGGCTGGTGCGTAACATTGCTCATAGGTTAAAAATTCATCAATTATGGAGTTATCAGGGCGGGATTTTACAGCGTATCGCGGGGGATTTATACACTCTTTGCAAGGCGGATGCGCCAGGCCGAGGTTGTAACATTGTAAATAATGTTAATCAGTTAAGAATAATTGATCTCAGGCATTAAACTGTACAAAAAATGACCTTATTCTGAATGTGCAACATGGCTGACAGAGGAGGAAATAGCATGTCCGTTGACAGACTGAAACGCGATCTGCTTAACAAGCTGATCAACGCCCGAATCGACCTGGCCGCCTATCTGCAGCTCAGGAAGGCAAAGGGCTATATGTCAGTCAGCGAAAGCGAACATCTGCGTGATAATCTGTTTGAACTGTGTAATTTCATGCGTGAAAAAGCACCGACCCTGAAGGCGGAATACGATGAATGCGAGCTGATGGCGCTGCGTCGCGCCGCTGAGGTGCTCTCCATTGCAGGGGTATGTTTGATGAACGGACGCCACGACTGCCCGAATTTTATCGCTGTTAACGCGGAGAAGCTTGAAAACTGCCTGACAACGCTCTCTCTTTGCATCATGTGTCTTAACAAGCACGAGACGCTTGCACAGCACTGAGTTCGGGGGGAGGCAACTCCCCCCTCTGATTAAGCTTTTGTAAAAGTGGTAACGCGCCCGGAGGTAATGGCTAATCTTTATGCCATATGCCGAAAAAGGAGAGCTTTATGCCTCGATCCTCGTTGATTTTCCTGCCTGCATTGTTCATTCCGTTTTCGCTTCTTGCTGCGCCAGAGGCGGTAAAGGTTGAGGTGCTGCAAAACCGACTCGATCACCCCTGGTCGATGGCGTTCCTGCCGGGTAATGACGGTTTACTGGTCACTCTTAAGGGCGGGCAGCTCAAGCGCTGGCAGGCCGGGAAAGGACTTTCCGATCCCATTGTCGGCGTGCCGAAGGTGTGGGCGAACGGCCAGGGAGGACTGCTGGACGTGGTGCTGGCGCCTGATTTTGAAAAGTCGCGCCGCGTCTGGCTGAGCTACGCCGAAGCCGGGCGTGACGGCAAGGCCGGAACGGCGGTGGGCTATGGTCGCCTGAGCGACGATCTTTCCCGCATCGAGGGATTCCAGGTGGTGTTCCGCCAGATGCCGAAACTCTCTACCGGTAACCATTTTGGTGGGCGACTGGTGTTCGACGGCAAAGGGTATCTCTTCATTGGACTCGGCGAGAACAACCAGCGCCCGACGGCGCAGGATCTGGACAAGCTGCAGGGTAAGGTGGTGCGCCTCACCGAAGACGGTAAAGTGCCGCCGGATAACCCCTTTGTGAACACCTCCGGCGCGCGGCCGGAAATTTGGTCCTACGGCATTCGTAACCCGCAGGGGATGGCGATGAACCCGTGGAGCGACACGCTGTGGCTGAACGAGCACGGCCCGCGCGGCGGGGATGAAATCAACATCCCGGAGAAGGGCAAAAATTACGGCTGGCCGCTGGCGACGCACGGCATTAACTACAGCGGGCTGAAAATCCCGGAAGCCAAAGGCGAGCACGTTGAGGGAGCCGAAAAGCCGCTGTTTGTCTGGAAAGTGTCGCCCGCGGTCAGCGGCATGGCGTTCTATAATAGCGACGTGTTCCCGCAGTGGAAAAACAAGCTGTTTATTGGGGCGCTGAAGGAAAAGGACGTTATCGTGCTGAGCGTGGACGGCAATAAGGTGACGGAGGACGGGCGGATCCTGGGCGACCGGGAGCAGCGTATTCGCGACGTGCGGGTGGGGCCGGATGGCTATCTGTATGTCCTGACTGACGAAACGGACGGGCAGCTGTTAAAAGTCAGCCCGTCCGGTGCGTAATCAGGTGACCGGGATCATCACCACGTTACGGTACGCCGGGCGCTCGCTAAGCTGCTTAAGCCAGCGGTCAAGGTTCGGGCGCGGCGTCCATTTCAGACCGAGGTTGGTCAGGTTCCAGATGAACGGCGCTACGGCAATGTCCCCCACGCCGAACGTATCGCCGGAGAACCAGGCGTGCTTCGCCAGCTCATCGTCCATCATCGCAAACAGGTTTTCGCAGGCATCCTGCGCGGCATGAATGGCGGGGTAGTCGCGCTCGGCTTCAGGGGTTCTCACCAGCCCCATCAGGATCACGCGGTGAACGGGAGAGAGCGTCTGATTTGCCCAGTCCATCCACTTCTCACCCTGCGCGCGCTGCGCCGGGTTTTCAACCCACAGGCGGCCAAGACCGTACTGGGCGGCGAGGTAACGCACAATAGTGTTGGACTCCCAAAGCGTTGCGTCTGTTTCGTCATCGCGCAGCAGCGGCACCAGGCCGTTCGGGTTCATCGCCAGATAGTCGGCCTCTTTGTTCACGCCGAACGACATGCCAGACATGATTTGGTTAAACGGTAAATCCAGTTCCTCCAGCGTCCAGAGCACTTTCTTAACGTTGGTCGAATTATTCCTGCCCCACAGCGTAATCATATTTACTCCTGATGAGTGTGAATCCGGGTCGGCTTTTTGCCATGGTGAGATAAACCTAACAATTACGCAACAGAAGACAAAAAAATCGCCTGAATCAAAGCGTAAATGAATGTTATTGCATAAACTTTAATAACTTTACCCTCGTTGGGTTTCTTTAACCGTTTTAGTGCGCTATTACTCATCGCTTCTTGCGACACGGTGATGTGACGTAATTTTTGAATGGACACTCGGGTGGCATTTATGACGCGAAAAATGACTTCTCTGCGCAGCCTGGCGGCAGGCTCTGCGCTCCTTTTCCTGTTTGCACCAACACTCTACGCGGCTGAACAGGCTGCGCCCGAAGCGCCGCCTGTGGACGCGCGCGCCTGGATCCTGATGGACTATTCCAGCGGTAAGGTGCTGGCGGAAGGCAATGCGGATGAGAAACTCGATCCGGCCAGCCTGACCAAAATCATGACCAGCTATGTGGTCGGGCAGGCGTTAAAAGCGGGCAAGATCAAGCTGGACGATATGGTCACCATCGGGAAGGATGCCTGGGCGACAGGCAACCCGGCGCTGCGGGGCTCGTCGGTGATGTTCCTGAAGCCTGGCGATCAGGTCTCCGTCTCCGATCTGAACAAAGGGGTAATCATTCAGTCGGGAAATGATGCGTGTATCGCGCTGGCCGACTACGTTGCCGGCAGTCAGGATTCTTTCATTGGTTTGATGAATGGCTATGCGCAAAAGCTCGGCTTAACCAACACCACCTTCAAAACGGTCCACGGCCTGGATGCGCCGGGACAGTTCAGTACCGCGCGCGACATGGCGCTGCTGGGAAAAGCGCTGATCCACGACGTGCCGGATGAATACGCCATCCACAAAGAGAAAGAGTTCACCTTCAACAAAATTCGCCAGCCGAACCGCAACCGCCTGCTGTGGAGCAGCAACGTTAACGTGGACGGAATGAAGACCGGCACCACGGCCGGCGCGGGCTACAACCTGGTGGCCTCCGCGACGCAGGGCGACATGCGCCTGATCTCGGTGGTGCTGGGCACCAAAACCGACCGCATCCGCTTTAACGAGTCAGAAAAACTGCTGACCTGGGGCTTCCGCTTCTATGAAACCGTGACGCCGATTAAACCGGATGCCACGTTCGTCAGCCAGCGCGTCTGGTTTGGTGACAAGAGCGAGGTGAATCTGGGGGCGGGTGAGGCCGGTTCCGTGACCATTCCACGCGGTCAGCTGAAAAACCTGAAAGCAAGCTATACCCTGACCGACCCGCAGCTCACCGCGCCGCTGAAAAAAGGCCAGGTGGTCGGGACGATTGATTTCCAGCTAAACGGCAAGTCGATTGAACAGCGTCCGCTGATTGTGATGGAAGCGGTGGAAGAGGGCGGCTTCTTCAGCCGGATGTGGGATTTCGTGTTGATGAAATTCCATAGCTGGTTTGGCAGCTGGTTTAGTTAAGTTTTATGCCGGGTGGCGCTGCGCTTACCCGGCCTACGTTTTTTCTCCCTCTCCCTGTGGGAGAGGGCCGGGGTGAGGGCATCAGACCGCACCCCGTTTAATACATCAACTTCACCTGCTGTGCCTTTGCATGGGCCACAATCTCGTCATCGGGGCGGCAATCGCTGACGATGGCGTCAAACTGCGCCAGCTCGCCCATTCTTGCCGAACGCACCTTGCCAAACTTACTGTGATCGACCACCAGCACATGATACTGCGCGGCATTTAACGCCCAGTGCTTGACCGGCAGCTCCTCCAGATTAAAGCAGGTTGCACCCTGGCGCACGTTCACGCCTGCGGCAGAATAAAACGCGATGTCCGGGCATAAATTGCTAAGCGTGTCCTGCAGGTTAAGCGGTTTAAAGATGGCGTTGCTGGCGTGAAACTCGCCGCCGCAGAGGATCACCCGGCACTCGGGTTTCTCCTGAAGCGCCAGAAAGGTGTTCAGGGAGTAGCACACGGCGGTAAAGGGAATGCTGCTGTCGATGGCTTCGATAATCCACGGCGTGGTGGTGCCGCAGTCAAAAAACAGCGTCTGGTGCGGCTGAACCAGCGTGGCCGCAAGGCGCGCGGCTTTGCGCTTCTCTTCAACCAGACGCGTCTTCTGGTCGCTGATCAGATAATGGCTGGCGCTGCGCGGCTCAAGGACGATGTACCCGCCCAGCAGTACCACGGGGGCGCTGTCGCTGTTCAGATCGCGACGAATGGTCATCTCTGAGACGCCGAGGAGGTTGGCGGCTTCCTTCAGATGCAGCTTATCGCTGCGCTTCAGCGCCTGCAGCAGCTGAGCAATGCGGTCATCGCGTCGTGTTTCCATAGTTCCTCGGGATAAAAAAGTGAGCCCCCGCAGGGCGGGGGCTCAGTGTAACCTGTCCGGTTGGGGTTAGTCACGTATCCAGCCCTTACGGATCGGGATGGCAAAAATGGCGCGATAGAGCGAAGAGAGCCCGCGGTAGAGCGCCTCACCGAAGAGATTCCACAGGATAGCCGCGCTCACGCAGCCAATTAGCCCCACCAGGAAACCGCCCACCATATCCAGCGGCCAGTGGACGCCAAGATAGACGCGCGACCAGGCGATAGCCACAGCGACCACCATCAGCACCGCACCCGACCACAGGCGATGCCAGAACAGGAAAGCCAGCGCGAAGGTGAAGATCACCGTACCGTGATCGCTCGGGAAAGAGTCATCCGGCGCGTGGTGCAGGAAGGTGTAGCCAATGCGATCGACAAAAGGACGATCGTGCGGGAACGCGTGGCCGAGAAGATAGCTGACCAGCACGCTTACCCCGAGCGCCATCGCGACTTTGATCACCAGCTGGCGCTGAGCCTTAACCTGGCTGCGCGGCCCCCACAGCCAGAGAATGGCAGCCAGCGCAGGCACGATGCTGATAAGGTCTTTCGCCAGAAAGGTGGCAAAATCAATCATCCACTCTGGCGAGGCCGGGGTGGCGTTGATCAGATAAAACAGCTGATAATTCAGATTCTCTAGCATAGCGTAATCACTCTTTTGCAAACCGGGTGGAAACCAGCCCGTAGACCGCCACCTGGGAAAACCAGACCCACCACCCGGCCCACAGGTTGTGAGAGAAAAAATGTGCCCCGCGCATCACCTGGCCGAAGCCCATCGCCAGACCCAGAACCGCGCCAAGGACCACAAAGCTCCAGGCGAGACGCGGACGCTCGCGCCAGAAGGCAAAAAACAGCCCCATCACCATAAAGCCGCTGGAAGAATGGCCACCCGGGAAGCAGCGGCCCGGGCCGCTGTCTGCCGGAACGGCGCTGAACAGGGGGTAAGACACGGCCTTACCGCCATATTCCACCAGATCCCACGGGCAGCTGTGGTGGCTGATGCTTTTCAGCACGCCAACCACCAGCGCGCCAAGCCCCATCAGCAGCGCGGCTGTGACAAGCCTTGCGTTACGTTTGTAAGCGCCGTAAAGCAGCGCCACGGCGCCTAAGGCAATCGCAATGTACTTCGCCAGACGATGGTTCAGCAGATCCAGCAGGTGGTCTTTCTGCAGCGGGAAAGTCTGTGTCGCCGCGTCATACCAAAAACCGGTGATCCATCTGTCGAGCGCTTCATCGCGCGATAGCCACGTAAACACCACGGCAAGCGCTACTAGCACCAAAAGCTGATAACCATAAAAGCGGGACGGTAAGCGGTAAAGCTGTTTTGTCTTATTAGTCTGTAAGTTAGACAATTCTGAACGGCTGGAAGTGAGTGCCATAATTAGGGATCATTGACGAGTAATCGCGCTATCATAAAACTGTCAACTTAAGGAAACCTTAAACGAAGACGATATGTGCTTTATTTCTGTTTCTCCTCGATAAATCACTATCTCGGATTACGGCATTTCATTAAACTCGTCGCGATTTTGTCATTATAAAGAGATTGCATGTTAAACCGTTCTTCTTCTGGTTCACGTCTGGGTCGTCAGGCGTTGCTTTTCCCTCTGTGTCTGGTGCTCTACGAATTCTCTACCTATATCGGCAACGATATGATCCAGCCCGGTATGCTGGCCGTTGTGGAGCAGTACAACGCGGGAATCGAGTGGGTGCCGACCTCCATGACCGCCTATCTGGCTGGCGGCATGTTTTTGCAGTGGCTGTTAGGCCCGCTGTCGGATCGTATTGGCCGCCGTCCGGTGATGCTGACGGGCGTGGTGTGGTTTATCGTTACCTGCCTCGCCACGCTGCTGGCGCAAAACATTGAACAATTTACCCTGCTGCGTTTCCTGCAGGGGGTGAGCCTGTGCTTTATCGGCGCCGTGGGGTATGCCGCCATCCAGGAGTCGTTTGAGGAGGCGGTGTGTATCAAAATTACCGCGCTGATGGCGAACGTGGCGCTGATCGCCCCCTTACTCGGGCCGCTGGTGGGGGCCGCGTGGGTGCACGTTGCGCCGTGGGAAGGGATGTTTGTGCTCTTTGCTATTCTCGCCGCCATCGCGTTCTTCGGCCTGCACCGCGCGATGCCGGAAACGGCTACCCGTCTGGGCGAAAAACTCTCGCTGAAAGAGCTGGGCCGGGATTACAAAGCAGTGTTGCAAAATGGCCGCTTCGTGGCGGGGGCGCTGGCGACCGGATTCGTTAGCCTGCCTCTGCTGGCGTGGATCGCGCAGTCACCGGTTATTATCATCAGCGGTGAAAAGCTCAGCAGCTACGAGTACGGCCTGCTGCAGGTGCCGATCTTTGGCGCGTTGATTATCGGTAACCTGGTGCTGGCCCGTCTGACGTCTCGCCGCACCGTGCGTTCACTGATTATCATGGGCGGCTGGCCGATTGCGGCAGGGCTGATTCTGGCTGCGGTAGCGACCGTCGCGTCATCCCACGCCTACCTGTGGATGACGGCGGGGCTGAGCATTTATGCCTTCGGAATTGGCGTGGCGAACGCTGGCCTGGTGCGTCTGACCCTGTTTGCGAGCGAGATGAGTAAAGGTACGGTCTCTGCGGCGATGGGCATGCTGCAGATGCTGATTTTTACCGTCGGTATCGAGGTGAGCAAGCACGCCTACGCGCTGGGCGGCAACGGGTTGTTCAGCCTGTTTAACCTCGCCAACGGCGTGCTGTGGGTTGGCCTGATGGTGGTGTTCCTGAAGGACAAACGCGTCGGAAACGCCCTGCAACCATAATTTTTTTTCCCTCTCCCCTTTTGGGGAGAGGGCCAGGTGAAGGGCGAGGCCGCCAGACCGCACGCGGTCAATTAAACGGTGCCTCCCCGTTCAACACCATCTCAATCACGTTTAAAACGCCTTCCTCGTTATTATGCGGTGCTTCAAAGCGCGCCTCCGCTTTAATATGCGGTTTGGCATTTGCCATCGCAAAGCTGAACCCGGACTGACGCAGCATCTCCACGTCGTTGCCGCTGTCACCAAAGGCCACCACTTCGCTGTCCTCGATGCCCCAGCGCGTTTGCAGGATCCGCAGGCCGTTGGCTTTATGCACGCCGGGGATAATCAGGTCAATGCTGCCGTGACCGGTGGTGACGGGCACCATAATGTCACTTAACTTTTCATGCAGCAGCGCCTGAATGCGCGGAATTTCGTCATCGGAAACGTTGAGCCCGAACTTGAAGAAGATGTCGTTCAGGCTGTTGAAATCCTGCACCCTTTCGAGACGGTGATAATATTTTGACGCGATATCAATGAAGGCATCGTCATAGGCCTTAAGCGTGTAGGCGCTGCCTTTCCCGCAGGCGATAATCTCAATGCCGGGGACGTCGTTTAAGACGGTGGCCACGGTGCTGAAATGCGCTTTTGTCAGCTCGCCGTTGAACACATCTTCCCCGGCATCGACCACCCAGCCGCCGTTTTCGGCAACAAAGGCAATTTCATGCGCGATCTCCGGGAAGAAGGAGATCAGCTGGTAATACTGGTTGCCGCTGGCAACCACAAAGCGAATGCCTTGCTCCTTCATGCGCGCATACTGCGCCAGAAAGCGCGGGCGGTTATAGGTCTTGGCATCACTCAGGAATGTGCCATCCATGTCGACGGCGATCAGTTTAACGCTCATATCCCTTCTCCATTGACGTTTGTTCCGTTTCCGGCTTTGCCACCGCGCGCGCCACCAGCGCCGCGATAATCACCAACCCTAACACCACCAGCATGGCGCTGCGCAACCCGTAGTGCTCACCGAGGAAACCGAGCAGCGGCGGCCCGACCAGGAAGGCGAGGTAGCCCGTGGTCGCCACCACGCTGACGCGGGTCGGGGCATCCGGGCCGGTGTCGCTGGCGGCCGAAATAGTCAGCGGGAAGCCGAGCGACGCGCCCAGACCCCAGAGGATCACCGAGACCCCGGCAATCCAGTCCACGTCCACAAAGACGATCATCGCGATACCCAGGCCGCCGAGCAGGGCGCTGGCGCGCACTACCGCGACGCGGCTGTAGCGGTCGATAAACCAGCCGCCGGTGAAGCGCCCGACGGTCATCCCCAGCGTAAACCCGGCGTAAATCAGCGAGCCGGAGGTCGGACTAAAGCCGTGGCCGTCCACCATCAGCAGCGGCAGCCAGTCGTTGGCGGAGCCTTCCGCGAACGCCATCGCCAGCACCACCACGCCGATGAGCATCAGCTGGAAATCGCGGTAGAAGGGCAGCCCTTTTTCCGTCGAATGCTGTTCTTCAGCGGAATTCTTGCCGGTACCGTTCGGGATCGCCCGAATGCCGGTCAGGATCGGAATGATGCATACCAGCGCCGCCAGCAGGATATGCAGATTCGCGCTCATGCCAAAGGCCGTCAGCGCCATCCCCACGCCCGCGCCGGCGAGCGTGCCGAGGCTGTAAAAGCCGTGCATCATGGGCAGCACGGTTTTGTTCATCTCGCGCTCGACCGCCGCCCCTTCAACATTAATCGCAACCTCTGCCGAGCCGAAGCTGCCGCCAAATACCGTCAGCCCCAGGGCAAACAGCACCGGCGAAGCAAACCACAGCGCCACGCTTAGCACGATCATCCCAATTACCGCGAAGCACATGGTGGTGCGGATCACCGCCCGCGTGCCAAAGCGCTTCACCAGCCACGCGGAGCAGAGAATGCCGCTCATGGAGCCTATCGACAGGCCGAACAGCACGATGCCCATCTCCGCGGTGGAGACGGACAAGATATCGCGAATGGCGGGCGTACGTGTGGCCCAGGAGGCCATCAGCAGACCGGGAATGAAGAAGAACATAAACAGCGCCCACATGCGGAGCTGCAGGGCTTTGCGGGGAGAGGTCAGCGTCATTGGGGTAGCACCAGAAGTACAACAATAGCGACAACACTAGCAAGTTTGTGTACATTTGTACACAAACCAGGTGAGGGATTTATGAGCAGACCACCGAACGATCCGCATCGACGTGAAAAAATTCTCCAGGCGACGCTGGACACCATTGCCGAACACGGTATTCACGCCGTCACGCACCGCAAAATCGCCACCTGCGCGGGCGTGCCGCTGGGGTCAATGACCTACTATTTCGACGGCATGGAGCCGCTGCTGGAGGAGGCCTTCACGTGGTTTACCCGGCAGATGTCGCAGCAGTACCGGGATTTCTTCGCGGGCGTCACCGGGCCGGAGATGGCGTGTGAATCCATCACCACCCTGATCCACAGCTCGCAGGTGACCACGCCGCACAACATGGCGCTGATGTATCAGCTTTACGCCTTTATGCACCGCAGCGCGGCGCTCAAAACGGTGATGCAGGACTGGATGAAAATGAGCCAGACCACGCTCGAGCAGTGGTTCGACCCGGTCACCACCCGCGCGCTGGACGCGTTTATCGAAGGGATGACGCTGCACTATGTGACTGACCGAGAGCCATTAAGCCGGGAGGAAATTCGGGCGATGGTGGGGAGAATTGCGGGCGAGGGGAACCCTTAGGCATCACTCGCCCTGCCTGTTTTACCTGCGTTCGATTTTTTTCCCGCTGGCGTCCACGACGGCTTCGCCATCCTCTTTACTAAACGCGCCTTTCTGCGCGTTCGGCAGAATGTCGAGGACAACTTCAGACGGGCGGCACAGGCGGGTGCCCAGCGGCGTGACCACAATCGGACGGTTAATCAGAATCGGGTATTGCAGCATAAAGTCGATAAGCTGGTCGTCGCTGAAGATATCTTCGGCCAGGCCGAGCTGTTCATAGGGCTCCACGTTTTTGCGCAGCAGATCCCGCACCGAAATCCCCATATTAGCAATCAGGGTGGCCAGCTTATCGCGCGACGGCGGGGTTTCCAGATAGAGGATAATCTCCGGCTCCGTGCCGCTGTTGCGGATCATCTCCAGCGTGTTGCGCGAGGTGCCGCAGGCTGGGTTGTGGTAGATGGTGATGTGGCTCATATCAGTGGCTCATTACAGTGTGAAGGAGAGACGTAGCGCCAGCGCGGCGAGCGTCACAAACAGGACCGGCAGCGTCATGATGATGCCCGTCCGGAAATAGTAGCCCCAGGTAATCGTCATGTTTTTCTGCGCCAGCACGTGGAGCCAGAGCAGGGTGGCGAGGCTGCCGATAGGCGTGATTTTCGGCCCCAGATCGCAGCCAATCACGTTGGCGTAAATCATCGCGTCCTTGAGCAATCCCGTCGCCATGCTGCCCTCAATGGAGAGCGCGCCAATCAGCACCGTGGGCATATTGTTCATTATGGATGACAGGAACGCGGTGATGAACCCGGTTCCCAGCGTGGTGGCCCACAGCCCGTGTCCGGACAGACTATTCAGCACGCCAGTGAGATAATCCGTCAGCCCGGCATTGCGCAGGCCATACACCACCAGATACATCCCGAGCGAGAAAATAACAATTTGCCAGGGTGCGCCGCGCAGCACTTTTCCGGTGTTTATTGTATGTCCCCGTTTTGCGACAGCGAATAAAATCAGCGCGCCGACGGTGGCGATGGCGCTGACCGGAATGCCGAGAGGTTCAAGCACAAAGAAGCCGACGAGCAGAAGCAGCAGCACGATCCAGCCCGTTCTGAACGTCGGGAGATCGTGAATGGCCCGCGCGGGCTCCTGAAGTTTCGCCAGGTCATATTCCGGGGGAATTTCCTTGCGGAAGAAAAGATGCAGCATCACCAGCGTTGCGACAATCGCGGCGATATCAACGGGGATCATCACCGAGGCGTATTCGCTGAACCCCAGCTTAAAGAAGTCTGCCGACACGATGTTGACCAGGTTGGAGACAATTAGCGGCAGGCTGGCGGTATCGGCGATAAAACCTGCCGCCATCACAAACGCCAGCGTGGCCTGCTTGCTGAACCCCAGCGCCAGCAGCATGGCGATGACGATAGGCGTCAGGATCAGCGCCGCGCCGTCATTGGCAAACAGCGCCGCCACGGCCGCACCCAGCAGCACGATATAAGTAAACAGCAATCGACCGCGACCGTTTCCCCAGCGGGCAACGTGCAGCGCCGCCCACTCGAAAAAGCCGGACTCATCCAGCAGCAGGCTGATGATAATGACGGCGATAAACGTTGCCGTGGCGTTCCAGACGATATTCCAGACCACAGGTATATCGTTAATGTGAATTACCCCGCTGGCCAGCGCCAGCACGGCGCCAATGGTCGCGCTCCAGCCGATACTGAGCCCTTTGGGCTGCCAGATGACCAGTACCAGCGTAACCAGAAAAATTGCCCCTGCCAGAAACATCGCTTACTCCTTTATATCTGATTTTATGAATATGTTTTGATTAGCATGAGCCCGGGAGTCGGTTTTTCAGCTTCATGCGCGTCTCTTCCCGCAGGCAGTTCCAGCTGGTGTCGATAACGGCTGCCGCCCACGCGGGCATGTTGGGAGAGAGACGGTAATGGATCCATTTGCCCTCGCGACGATCGATAACCAGCCCGGACTCGCGCAGCAAGGCCATATGGCGGGAGACTTTCGGCTGCGGTTCGCTGGTGGCGGAGCAGAGATCGCAGACACACAATTCTCCCGTTTCGCGAAGCAGCATGACGATGGCGAGTCGCGTTTCGTCGGAGAGGATTTTGAAGAGCTGGAGCGGGTGGATCATGGGTGTTCCTGAGGGTAGATTAAATCATATTCGTTTAATCATATATGTTTTGGTGGGAAGAGAGAAGGTCAAATTACAGAAAGGGGAATTTCAGGCAACAAAAAACCCATCAACCTTGAACCAAAACGGCGGGGTTGATGGGCTCCACAAATTGGGGACATCAAAGAAAAGCAGTGGCACTAGTTATGACTGCCCCCTGCTAAAAAAGTTCTGCGCGTTACAAAAATTTTTTCATTACGCGCAAACTTAGGAGTTATCCGAGTCCCGGCCAGATGATGATAATCAGCGTACCCGCCAGCGTCAGCAGTACGTTCGCGATAGCATAGGTGCCTGCATACCCCAGCGCCGGGATGTTGCTGCGCGCGGTATCGCTGATGATTTCCATCGCCGGGGCACAGGTACGCGCCCCCATCATTGCCCCGAACAGCAGGGCGCGGTTCATACGCAGCACGTAGGCGCCGAACAGGAAGCAGATCACCACCGGCACCAGGCTGACGATAAGGCCGGAAACCAACATCTGCCAGCCGACGGCACCGAGGCTGTGACCAATTCCGCTTCCCGCGCTTAAGCCCACGCCCGCCATAAACACCATCAGACCGAACTCTTTCACCATGTTCAGCGCGCCCTGCGGAATGTAGCCGAAGGTCGGGTGGTTCGCTCGCAGGAAGCCCAGCATGATCCCGGCGAACAGCAGACCGGCGGCGTTACCGATGCCGAAGCTAAAGTTGCTGAACTGGAAGGTGATCATCCCGATCATCAGGCCAACGATAAAGAAGGCGCAGAAGGCCAGCAGGTCGGTGACCTGGCTGTGAATAGAGATAAAGCCGATGCGGTCGGCAACGGTTTTTACGCGTCGCGCGTCGCCGCTGACCTGCAGCACGTCGCCTTTGTTGAGCACGACGTTGTCGTCGATAGGCATCTCAATCTGGCTGCGGATCACGCGGTTGAGGAAGCAGCCGTGGTCGGTCAGCTTCAGCTGCGCCAGGCGGCGGCCCACGGCGTTATGGTTTTTCACCACGATCTCTTCGGTGACGATACGCATGTCGAGCAGGTCGCGGTCGAACACCTCTTTGCCGTTACGGAAGCTCGGGTCGAGACGGGCGTGCGCGTCCGGGTAACCCACCAGTGCGATGTCGTCGCCCATCTGCAGCACCGCGTCGCCGTCCGGATTCGCCAGAATGCCGTTGCGGCGGATACGTTCGATGTAGCAGCCCGTCTGGCGGTAAATCCCCAGTTCGCGAAGATTTTTGCCGTCTGCCCATGCCACCAGCTCCGGTCCGACGCGGTAGGCGCGGATAACCGGGAGATAGACTTTACGTTTGGAATCGGTATCCAGGCCGCGCTCGCGGGCGATTTGCTGGGCGCTGGTCTGCAGATCCTGGTGCTGCAGTTTTGGCAGGTAGCGCGCGCCAACGATCAGGCTCACCAGACCAATCAGATAGGTCAGGGCATAGCCCAGGCTCAGATGGTCGAGGGCGGTAGAGAGCTGCGCGCCCGCCATGCCGGAATGGCGCAGGGTATCACCGGCGCCCACGAGCACGGGGGTTGACGTCATAGAGCCGGCCAGCATACCGGCTGTAAGCCCGATATCCCAGCCAAACAGTTTGCCCAGTCCTAACGCGATCAGCAGCGCGCTGCCGACCATCACCAGCGCCAGCATCAGATAATTTTTGCCGTCGCGGAAGAAAATTGAAAAAAAGTTAGGTCCCGCTTCTACGCCAACGCAAAAAATAAACAGCATAAAACCTAAGTTCAGCGCGTCCGTGTTAATGCTGAAGTGCTGCTGGCCTAATAATAAGGAGACGACTAAAACGCCAATGGAATTACCGAGTTGAACCGAACCCAGGCGCAATTTACCCAGGCAAAGACCCAGCGCCAGTACCACAAATAATAACAGGATGTAATTCCCATTTAACAAGTCTGCGACGTTTATATTCACGGAGGCTAACTTCTTGTTTACCAGTAAGTTGTTGAATGAAAGGACTTTTTGGGCTACTGTTTTCTGGATCAGGGAAAAGCGCTAACGCTCCCTGTTTCCTGCTTTATTCCCTAAAACATTAGCTGGCGTGTAGTTTAATCGCATTAGCTACTGACAGCTACTGATTATCGCATCACCCTGTGCGTACTTTGGCATGGATTGCCGCACTGCTTTATCTGACTGGGCGTCTACCCGACGAATGTGTATTTGATAGAGATAAGTCAGGAGGATAGTTTGAATATGAAACGAAACTGGGCGGGGGTGATCAGCTGTTTTTTGCTGTTCACGGTCGTGTGCATGTCGCTCGCATTTAATGTAAAGGGCGCGTTCAGGGCGTCCGGGCATCCTGAGCTGGGGTTGCTCTTCTTCACGTTGCCGGGGGCTGCCGCCAGTTTTCTCTCCCGTCAAGGGGAGGTGGTGAAGCCGCTGCTGGGCGCCATGCTCGCTGCACCGCTGTGTCTGCTGATGATGCGCCTGATGTATATTTCAACGCGGAGTTTCTGGCAGGAGCTGGCGTGGTTGCTGAGCGGCGTATTCTGGTGCGCGCTTGGCGCGCTGTGCTACCTGTTTGTGCGCAGCCTGGTTCAGCACCGACGGCACCGCAAATAAAAACGCCCTCATGGTGAGGGCGTCTCTTCATTACTGCTCGGCAAACAGGCCCAGATGCTCTTTGGCGTAGGCCTCAAAGTCGGTGCAACCGCCGATGTGTTTCTGATCGAGGAAGATCTGCGGCACGGTTTCAACCGGCTTACCGACGGTTTTTTCCAGGTCGGCTTTGGTGATGCCTTCCGCGTGGATGTCCACATAGCGGAAGTTGAAGTCATCGCGCTCTTCGGTCAGTTTCTCAGCCAGCTCTTTCGCGCGCACACAGTAAGGGCACCCTGGACGACCAAAAATTACTGCAAACATTTCTCTCTCCTCAAAAAACAAGCCTGACGGCGAATGACACGTATAGTGCCCCATAACCCGCCGTCATTAAAGAAGGTTTCGCCTGTCGTTATAATACCTATGAGCTATGTTTCGCCAATTACACCGCGCACATCATTGCCTATACTGGCTGCCATACGTATTAAGCAAGACTAAAGAGAGACAAGATGACGCCAACCATAGACCTGCTCCAGTCCCACCGCTCCATTCGCCACTTTACCGATGAGCCGATTACCGAGGCGCAGCGTAATGCGATTATCGACAGCGCAAGAGCCACCTCCAGCTCCAGCTTTTTGCAGTGCAGCTCGATTATCCGCATTACCGATAAAGCCATGCGTGAACAGCTGGTGACGCTTACCGGCGGGCAGAAGCATGTGGCTCAGGCAGCCGAGTTCTGGGTGTTCTGCGCCGACTTTAACCGCCACCTGCAGATCTGCCCTGAGGCGGAGCTTGGGCTGGCTGAACAGCTGCTGCTGGGCGTGGTGGATACCGCACTGATGGCGCAAAACGCCTTTACGGCCGCGGAATCGCTGGGGTTAGGCGGTGTCTATATCGGCGGGCTGCGTAACAACATTCAAAGCGTGACCGACCTGCTGAAGCTGCCAAAACACGTGCTGCCGCTGTTTGGCCTCTGCCTCGGCTGGCCGGCAGACAACCCGGATCTCAAGCCGCGCATTCCTGCCGCGATGCTGGTGCATGAAAACCATTACCAGCCGGTCGATCAGGATGTCCTGAATCAATACGACGAAGAGCTGGCGAACTACTACATGACGCGCGGCAGCAATAACCGTCGCGACACCTGGACGGACCATATTCGCCGCACCATCATCAAAGAAAACCGCCCGTTTATTCTTGAGTATCTGCACAAGCAGGGCTGGGCAACGCGATAGTCCATTCCTCCTGCGCCTGCCTGCGTATATGATATGCAGGCTTTTTCCATGTCTTCAGAGAGGTGCAGGGTGAAAATTGCCATATTGTCCCGGGACGGAACGCTCTATTCATGTAAGCGCCTGCGAGAAGCGGCGGCGAAACGCGGGCATCAGGTTGAGATCCTCGACCCGATGTCCTGCTATATGAACATCGACCCCGCCGCCTCGTCGATTCACTACAAAGGCCGCAAGCTGCCGCACTTCGATGCGGTGATCCCCCGCATCGGCTCCCAGATTACCTACTACGGCACCGCCGCGCTGCGCCAGTTCGAAATGCTGGGCAGCTATCCGCTCAACGAATCCGTCGCCATTTCCCGCGCCCGCGACAAGCTGCGCTCCCTGCAGCTTCTCGCCCGACAGGGGATCGATCTTCCGGTCACGGGTATTGCTCATTCACCGGACGACACCAGCGATCTCATCGACATGGTGGGCGGCGCGCCGCTGGTGATCAAGCTGGTGGAAGGCACGCAGGGTATTGGCGTGGTGTTAGCGGAAACGCGTCAGGCGGCGGAGAGCGTGATCGACGCCTTTCGCGGGCTGAATGCGCACATTCTGGTGCAGGAGTACATTGAAGAGGCGAAAGGGCGCGACATTCGCTGTTTCGTGGTGGGGAACGAAGTCGTGGCGGCCATCGAGCGCCAGGCCAAAGAGGGCGACTTCCGCTCTAACCTACACCGCGGCGGCGTCGCGCGGGTAGCCGATATTAGCGAACGCGAACGGGAAATAGCCGTGAAAGCGGCGCAAACCCTGGGGCTGGACGTAGCGGGCGTGGACCTTCTTCGGGCGACGCGCGGGCCGCTGGTGATGGAGGTGAACGCCTCCCCGGGGCTGGAAGGTGTGGAAAAAACCACAGGGGTCGATATTGCAGGTAAAATGATCTCATGGATCGAGCGTCATGCCACGCCGGGTTACTGTCTGAAAACGGGCGGTTAAATGGATTACCGGGCGCTTTTTGAGTACCCTATGCGAAGTTTTTACTAAAGAGGCTGCACAGCGATGGATTTACAGGTCGTACCTACACTGGATACGTTACGTCAATGGCTTGATGATGCCGGGATCACCTTCTTCGAATGTGATTCCTGCCAGGCGCTGCATCTGCCTCATATGCAGAATTTCGACGGCATTTTCGATGCCAAAATCGATCTGATTAACGACGTGATCCTTTTTTCCGCGCTGGCCGAAGTGAAGCCTTCTGCGCTGCTGGCGCTGGCCTCCGATCTCTCGGCTATCAACGCCAGTTCTTTGACGGTGAAAGCATTTCTGGATATACAGGACGATAATCTGCCAAAACTGGTCGTTTGCCAGTCTTTATTCTCCGGGGCGGGGCTGTCGTTCAAGCAGTTCGCCTGGTTTATGCGCCTGAGCGAAGAGCAAATTTCCATGGTTATGATGGAAGCCAATGCACATCATCTGCTGTATAGCGCGGAAGACGATGCTGAGAATAATGATGCATCTCCCAATTTTCTTCACTAAGCCCGTTTGACTTTTGCGCAGTCGCTGCCATAGCGGCTGCAGAAGGCCATTTTTTCTGCTGCCTTTAACCTTTCTTTAAAGAATTTTTCACCTCCCTCAAGGCCATTTCGGCTTATCACGTAGACTTAACCTGCATAAAAAATTGATAAAAGGCGTTTTTTCGTCTGGGCTATAGCCGGAGACACGGGCTACAGTTATTCTTGCGATGCTTAAAAAAGCGAGCGGATCCTGCCGGGTAAAGAGGTTTCTTTTTATTTTGAGCAGAGCGACAAACTATGCATGATTTTTGCATATATCCAGATTGCACAGTTTAGTTCGTTTGTTAACGAGCTTTCAGAAGGAATAACACTATGATCGCCTTGAATAAAAAATGGTTATCGGGTCTGGTGGCGGGTGCTCTGATGGCCGTCTCTGCCGGCACGCTCGCTGCGGAACAAAAAACGCTGCATGTATACAACTGGTCTGACTATATTGCGCCGGACACGGTTGCTAATTTTGAAAAAGAGACCGGCATTAAAGTGGTCTATGACGTTTTCGATTCCAACGAAGTGCTGGAAGGAAAGCTGATGGCAGGCAGCACCGGTTTTGACCTGGTCGTACCTTCCGCAAGCTTCCTGGAGCGTCAGTTGACGGCGGGCGTCTTCCAGCCGCTGGACAAGAGCAAGTTATCGAACTGGAAAAACCTCGATCCGGAAGTGCTGAAGCTGGTGGCGAAGCACGACCCTGACAACAAATACGCCATGCCTTACCTGTGGGCGACCACCGGTATCGGCTACAACGTGGATAAAGTCAAAGCCGCGCTGGGCCCGGACGTTAAGCTGGACAGCTGGGACGTGGTGCTGAAGCCGGAAAACCTTGAGAAGCTGAAAAGCTGCGGCGTCTCCTTCCTCGATGCGCCGGAAGAGATTTTCGCCACCGTGCTGAACTACCTGGGCAAAGACCCGAACAGCAATAAAGCCGATGATTACACCGGCCCGGCGACCGATCTGCTGCTGAAGCTGCGTCCAAACATTCGCTACTTCCACTCGTCACAGTACATCAACGACCTGGCGAACGGCGACATCTGCGTGGCGATCGGCTGGGCAGGGGACGTGTGGCAGGCGGCGAACCGCGCGAAAGAGGCGAAAAACGGCGTGAATGTGTCCTACTTCATTCCGAAAGAGGGGGCGCTGGCCTTCTTTGACGTCTTCGCCATGCCGGCTGACGCGAAAAACAAAGAGGAAGCCTACCAGTTCCTGAATTACCTGATGCGTCCTGAGGTGATCGCCCACATCAGCGACCACGTTTACTACGCCAACGGTAACAAGGCCTCCGTGCCGCTGGTGAGCGAAGCGATCCGCAGTAACCCGGCAATCTATCCGCCAGCGGACGTGTTCGCCAAGCTGTTCACCCTGAAGGTTCAGGATCCAAAAATTGACCGCGTGCGTACCCGCGCGTGGACCAAGGTGAAAAGCGGAAAATAACGGCGTTTGGTAACGTTGCCCGGTGGCGCTATCGCTTACCGGGCCTACACAACCCGTAGGCCGGGCAAGCGTTCGCGCCGCCCGGCGATGCGCACCCAGACGGTGCGTTTGCACCAGTATTGATCTATGCCGGAGAGCACCCCGTGAATGACGCGATCCCCCGCCCGCAGGCGAAAGTCCGTAAAGCGCTGACCCCGCTTCTTGAAATTCGTAACCTCACCAAATCTTTCGATGGCCAGCATGCCGTGGACGACGTCAGCCTGACTATCTATAAAGGCGAAATATTCGCGCTACTGGGCGCATCGGGCTGCGGTAAATCGACCCTGCTGCGTATGCTGGCCGGTTTTGAACAGCCTACCGCCGGGCAAATTATGCTCGATGGTGTGGATCTCTCCAGCGTGCCGCCGTATCAGCGCCCGATTAACATGATGTTCCAGTCCTACGCGCTGTTTCCGCACATGACGGTGGAGCAAAACATCGCCTTTGGCCTGAAGCAGGACAAGCTGCCGAAAGCCGAAATCACCGCGCGCGTGGCCGAAATGCTGAGCCTGGTGCATATGCAGGAGTTCGCGAAGCGGAAGCCGCACCAGCTCTCCGGCGGCCAGCGTCAGCGCGTGGCGCTGGCGAGAAGCCTTGCAAAGCGTCCGAAACTGCTGCTGCTCGACGAGCCGATGGGCGCGCTGGATAAAAAGCTGCGCGACCGTATGCAGCTCGAAGTGGTAGATATCCTCGAGCGCGTGGGGGTGACCTGCGTGATGGTCACCCATGACCAGGAAGAGGCCATGACCATGGCCGGGCGTATCGCGATCATGAACCGCGGGAAGTTCGTGCAGATTGGCGAGCCGGAAGAGATTTACGAGCATCCGACCACCCGCTACAGCGCGGAGTTCATCGGCTCGGTTAACGTCTTCGAAGGGCTGCTGAAGGATCGTCAGGAGGATGGTCTGGTCATCGAATCGCCGGGGCTGCAGCATCCGCTTAAGGTCGATCCTGACAGCTCGGTGGTGGATAACGTGCCGGTCTACGTGGCGCTGCGCCCGGAGAAGATCATGCTCTGTGACGATCCGCCTGCCGATGGCTATAACTTTGCCGTCGGGGAAGTGGTGCACATTGCCTATCTGGGCGATCTCTCCATTTACCACGTGCGTCTGAAAAGCGGACAGATGCTCAGCGCGCAGCTACAGAACGAACATCGCTACCGCAAGGGGCAGCCGACCTGGGGCGACGAAGTGCGCCTGTGCTGGGACGCGGACAGCTGCGTCGTGCTGACGGTATAAGGAGCGATCATGAGCACACTTGAACCTCCAGCCCGCGTCAAAAAACCGGGCGGCGTTGCCCACTGGCTGACGCGCCTTAAGATGAACCACGGCCGCAAGCTGGTAATCGCCATGCCTTACGTGTGGCTGATCCTGCTGTTCCTGCTGCCGTTCCTGATCGTCTTTAAGATCAGCCTGGCGGAGATGGCGCGGGCGATCCCGCCGTATACCGATCTGTGGGAGTGGGCCGACGGGCAGCTGACGCTGACGCTGAATCTGGGCAACTTCCTCCAGCTCACCGAGGATCCGCTCTATTTCGAAGCCTATCTGCAGTCTCTGCAGGTGGCGGCGATCTCGACGCTCTGCTGTCTGGTGATGGGCTACCCGCTGGCGTGGGCCGTGGCGCACAGCAAGCCGTCAACGCGTAACATCCTGCTGCTGCTGGTGATCCTGCCGTCGTGGACCTCGTTTCTGATACGCGTTTACGCGTGGATGGGGATCCTGAAAAACAACGGGGTGCTGAATAATTTTCTGATGTGGCTTGGGGTTATCGATCAGCCGCTGACCATCCTGCACACCAACCTTGCGGTCTATATCGGCATTGTCTATGCCTATCTGCCGTTTATGGTGCTGCCGATTTACACCGCCCTGACGCGGATTGACTACTCGCTGGTGGAAGCCTCGCTCGATCTTGGCGCGCGTCCGCTGAAGACCTTCTTCAGCGTGATTGTCCCGCTGACCAAAGGCGGAATCATTGCCGGGTCGATGCTGGTGTTTATTCCGGCGGTCGGGGAGTTTGTGATCCCGGAACTGCTCGGCGGGCCGGACAGCATCATGATTGGCCGCGTGCTGTGGCAGGAGTTCTTCAATAACCGCGACTGGCCGGTGGCGTCGGCGGTGGCGATTATCATGCTCCTGCTGCTGATCGTCCCGATCATGTGGTTCCATAAGCATCAGCAGAAACAGATGGGAGATCGCGGATGAACAACTTACCGGTAGTACGCTCCCCGTGGCGCATTCTGATCCTCGTTATCGGCTTCACCTTCCTGTATGCGCCGATGCTGATGCTGGTGATCTACTCGTTCAACAGCTCTAAGCTGGTGACGGTCTGGGCGGGCTGGTCGACGCGCTGGTACAGCGAGCTGTTCCACGACGACGCAATGATGAGCGCGGTGGGGCTGAGCCTGACCATTGCCGCGCTGGCGGCCACGATGGCCTGCGTTCTGGGCACCATCGCCGCGCTGGTGATGGTGCGCTTCGGGCGTTTTCGCGGCTCAAACGGTTTCGCCTTTATGATCACTGCCCCGCTGGTGATGCCGGACGTCATTACCGGCCTGTCGCTGCTGCTGCTGTTCGTGGCCCTGGCGCACGCCATTGGCTGGCCGGCGGATCGCGGCATGTTCACCATCTGGCTGGCGCACGTCACCTTCTGTACCGCGTATGTGGCGGTGGTGATCTCCTCGCGCCTGCGCGAGCTGGACCGCTCCATTGAAGAGGCGGCGATGGATCTCGGCGCCACGCCGCTAAAGGTCTTTTTCATCATTACCCTGCCGATGATTATGCCGGCGGTGATCTCCGGCTGGCTGCTGGCGTTCACGCTCTCCCTCGACGATCTGGTTATCGCCAGCTTTGTTTCGGGGCCGGGCGCGACGACGCTGCCGATGCTGGTCTTCTCCAGCGTGCGCATGGGGGTGAACCCGGAGATCAACGCCCTGGCCTCTATCATCCTCGGCGTGGTCGGAATTGTCGGATTTATCGCCTGGTATTTGATGGCGCGCGCGGAAAAACAGCGCGTGCGCGATATCCAGCGTGCAAGACGCGGCTGAAGGATTTAAAATTTCCGGTGATGTGCCGCGCATGACGCGGCACTGTTTTTCAGGGAAGTAAAACATTGGGATTAGTAAAAAAATCACGTATTACGCACGCCCGTCCTAACGTTCCTGCGCTGGTTCAGGTGGCGGCGCTCGCCATTATTATGATCCGCTGCCTGGACGTGCTGATGATTTTGAATACGCTGGGCGTGCGCGGCATCGGGGAATTCATTCACCGCAGCGTGCAGACGTGGAATCTGACGCTGGTCTTTTTAAGCAGCCTGGTGCTGGTGTTTATCGAGATCTACTGCGCGTTTTCGCTGGTCAAAGGGCGAAACTGGGCGCGCTGGGTCTATCTGCTCACGCAGGTGACCGCCGCCAGCTATCTGTGGGCCGCCTCGCTGGGCTATGGCTATCCTGAGCTGTTCAGCATTCCGGGCGAGTCGCGACGTGAGATTTTCCATGCGCTGGTCATGCAAAAACTGCCGGATATGCTGGTGCTCTGTCTGCTTTTCGTTCCGGCGTCCAGTCGGCGGTTCTTCCGCCTGCAATAATGTGTATAATCGCAGCCCTCGTTTTCCTTAAGGTTTTCATATGCAGTGCGCACTCTATGACGCCGGACGCTGCCGCTCCTGTCAGTGGATAGAACAGCCGGTCTCTCAACAACTCACCGCCAAAATGGCCGACCTGCAACAGCTGCTGGCAGCGCACGCGGTGGGCGAGTGGTGCGCACCCGTCAGCGGCCTTGAGCAGGGCTTTCGCAACAAAGCCAAAATGGTGGCCAGCGGCAGCGTTGAAAAACCGCTGCTGGGGATGCTGCATCGCGACGGCACGCCGGAAGACTTAACCGACTGCCCGCTCTATCCCGCCTCGTTTAAGCCGGTCTTTGCCGCACTGAAACCGTTTATCGCTCGCGCGGGGTTAACGCCTTACAACGTTGCCCGCAGGCGCGGCGAGCTGAAGTACCTTCTCCTGACGGAAAGCCAGATCGACGGCGGCATGATGCTGCGCTTCGTGCTGCGCTCGGAAGCCAAGCTGGCGCAGCTGCGCGCGGCGCTGCCGTGGCTGCAGGAACAGCTTCCTCAGTTAAAGGTGATTACCGCAAACATTCAGCCGGTGCATATGGCGATCATGGAAGGGGAGAAAGAGGTTTTCTTCACCGACCAGCACGCGCTGGCGGAGAGCTTCAACGGCGTGCCGCTGTGGATCCGCCCGCAAAGCTTCTTCCAGACCAACCCGACCGTGGCAAGCAGCCTGTACGCCACCGCCCGCGACTGGGTGCGCGCGTTAAACATCCATCATATGTGGGACCTGTTCTGCGGCGTGGGCGGTTTTGGCCTGCACTGCGCCACGCCTGAGATGCAGCTCACCGGTATTGAGATCTCCGCCGAAGCGATTGCCTGCGCAAAGCAGTCCGCCGCCGAGTTGGGGTTAACCAATCTGCACTTTCAGGCGCTGGACTCCACGCAGTTCGCGACCGGTCAGGGCAACGTGCCGGAGCTGGTGCTGGTTAATCCGCCGCGTCGTGGGATTGGCAAATCCCTGTGCGACTACCTGAGCCAGATGGCGCCGGAATACATCGTCTATTCAAGCTGTAACGCACAGACCATGGCGAAAGACATCGCTCAACTGCCGGGCTACCGCATTGCACGCGTGCAGCTTTTCGATATGTTCCCACATACCGCGCATTATGAAGTCCTGACGTTGCTCGTGAAATCTTAAACAAAATGTGAACTCTGCCCACCCATAAAATCAGGTAAGCTTACGTCATAAGAGATGAATAAAGGCTTACCCATGAAGCAGATCCTGCTGGTGGAAGACGACCACGATATCGCGGCGCTTCTGCGGCTCAACCTAGAAGACGAAGGCTACGCCATTACCCACGAGCCCGACGGGGGCAACGCCCTGCAGCGCCTTGAAAAACAGCCGTGGGATGCGGTGATCCTCGACCTGATGCTGCCCAACGTTGACGGCCTGGAGATCTGCCGCCGCATCCGCCAGATGACCCGCTACCTGCCGGTGATCATCATCAGCGCCCGCAGCAGCGAAACCGACCGCATCACCGGGCTGGAAACCGGCGCCGATGATTATCTGGCAAAACCCTTTTCAGTGCAGGAACTGATTGCCCGCATCAAAGCGCTGTTCCGCCGCCAGCAGGCAATGGGGCAGGCGCAGGCTGACGGGCAAATCCAGGCCCACGGCCTGACGATCGATCCCCTGGCGCGCAGCGTGCTGCTTCACGGCCAGGTGGTGGATCTCACCCCGCGCGAATTCGAACTGCTGTACTTCTTCGCCCGCCATCCAGGCGAGGTGTTTTCCCGTCTGGCGCTGCTGGAGCAGGTGTGGGGCTATCAGCACGAAGGCTACGAGCACACCGTCAACACCCATATCAACCGCCTGCGCATCAAGATTGAGAAGGACGCCGCCGAGCCGGAGATAATTCGCACCGTCTGGGGCAAGGGCTATAAATTTGCGGAGCCAAACCATGATGCGCCGCTTTAGCCTGAGCCAGCGCCTGACGCTGCTGTTTGTCCTGCTGATGATGCTCTGCGCTACCGTCGCCTGCGCGGTACAGCTCTACAGCAGTAAGCAGTACGGCAACGCGATGGTGCAGCGGTTGTCGGGCGGCCTGGCGCAGCAGATCGTCCAGCGGGAACCGATTCTGGACGCGCAGGGCAGGGTTGACCGCAACGCGCTGAAGCCGCTGTTCGACCGGCTGATGACCTTCAACCCGAGCGTTGAACTGTACGTTATCTCGCCGGACGGCGAAATCCTGGCCGATGCCGCACCGCCGGGCCATATTCAGCGGCAAAAAATCGACCTGGCACCGGTTCAGACCTTCCTGAGCGGTACCGCCATACCGGTACTGGGCGACGATCCGCGCAGTCAAAATAAAAAAGTGTTCAGCGCCACGCCGCTGCGGCAGGACGGCGAGCTCAAGGGCTACCTGTACATCATTTTGCAGGGCGAGGAGTCGAACGCGCTGGCGGAAATGGCCTGGCATAAGGCGCTCTGGAGCACGGTGCTCTGGTCATTGCTGTGGGTCGCTCTGTTTGGCCTGCTGGCGGGTCTGCTGGTCTGGTACTGGGTGACGCGTCCGGTTAAGCGCCTGACGGAAGAGGTCACCGGCCTGGAGCAGGACAGCATTAGCGCAATCAGGCTGCTCGCAGCACAGCCGCCGGATGCCGCGGCCAATGACGAAGTGGCGCTCCTGCGCAACAGTTTCATCGAGCTGGCGCGGAAAATTACCCGCCAGTGGGACCAGCTGGCCGACAGCGATCGCCAGCGCCGGGAGTTTATCGCCAACATTTCGCACGATCTTCGCACGCCGCTGACCTCGCTGCTGGGCTATCTTGAAACCCTGTCGCTCAAATCCGCCACCCTGACGCCGCAGGAGCACCAGCAGTATCTCGCCACCGCGCTGCGTCAGGGACAAAAGGTACGACATCTTTCCCAGCAGCTTTTCGAGCTGGCGCGCCTTGAGCATGGCGGCATTAAGCCGCAGCGCGAGCGTTTCGCGATGGGAGAGCTGATTTCCGACGTGGCGCAGAAGTTTGAGCTTACCGCCCGCACGCGCGAGGTGAATCTGCATATTGACGTGCCGGGCCCCTTGCCGCTGGTCAATGCCGATGTGTCGATGATCGAGCGCGTGGTGACCAACCTGCTCGATAACGCGATGCGTCATACGCCCACTGGCGGGGAAATTCGTCTGGCGGTGTGGCAGGAGAATGAACGGCTTCAGGTTGAAGTGGCAGACTCCGGAACGGGCGTGGATGCCTCGCTGCGCGACGATCTGTTCCAGCGGCCTTCGGCGCTGAATACCCAAGCATCGCGGGAGAACCGCGGCGGGTTAGGGCTGTTAATCGTTAAGCGAATGCTGGAGCTGCACGGCGGCGGGATCAGGCTGATGGAGTCCGTGAGCGGGGCGCGGTTCAGGTTCTTTGTGCCGCTGTGAGAAATTGCCGGGTGGCGCTGCGCTTACCCGGCCTACAGACCACCCCCGTAGGCCAGACCACCCGGCAAAAAGAGATTACTGCGGGAACCACTGCTCGCTGATTTTCTGGTACGTGCCGTCTGCTTTAATCGCCTTCAGCGCGCCGTTCAGTTTTTCCAGCAGGGCTTTGTTATCCGGGCGTACCGCGATGCCGAGGCCCGTGCCGAAGTACTGCGGATCGGTCACTTTTTCCGTTGCCGTACCCAGCTGCGGGTTGGTTTTCAGCCATTCGTTTACCACGGCGGTGTCGCCGAAGACGCCGTCGATACGGCCATTTTTCAGGTCGATAATCGCGTTCTGGTAGCTGTCATAGGCCACGGTTTTCACTTCAGGATGTTTGTCCTGCAGGTATTTCTGGTGTGTGGTGCCATTTTCCATCCCGATGCGTTTGCCTTTCAGCTCGTCAAAGGATTTATAAGCCCCTTTCTTCGCAATTACCACCGCCGAGTTGGCGTAGTACGGGTCGGTGAACGCCACCTGCTTGCTGCGCTCCGGCGTGATGTCCATCCCGGAGATCACCGCATCGTATTTCTTGAATTTCAGCGACGGGATCAGGCTGTCGAAGGCATGGTTGGTAAAGGTGCAGTCGGCCTGCATCTGCTTGCACAGGGCTTTCGCCAGGTCGATATCGAAACCGACGATCTGATTGCTGGCGTCCAGCGATTCAAACGGCGGATAGGTGGCCGAAACGCCAAAATTGATTTTATCAGCAGCGGATGCGCCAGCGGCGAAGGTGGCGAGTAGTGCGGCCAGAACTAACTTTTTCATTGTAATGCTCCCGTCTGTCTATCTTGTCATTATGCGCCGTGTCTGCGGCATGGATGTACAATGCCAGTTAATGAATTTATATGCAATAAATATGATTAAATATTGTGTTTGGTATAAAAAAAAGCGGATAAGCCATCGGGTTATCCGCTCTGGTAATTACATTTTATGCACTCGCGTGATTAATTTCTGCGCTCAAACGCTAACGCTTTACGCTCAATCAGTCGCATCATCAGCGTCAGCAGACCGTTCACCACCAGATACACCACGCCGGCCGCGCCGAACACCATCACGTCATAGGTGCGCCCGTACAGCAGCTGCCCGTGACCCATCACTTCCATCAGGGTGATGGTGTAGGCCAGAGAAGTACTCTTAAACACCAGCACCACTTCGTTGGAGTAAGAGGAGAGCGCGCGCTTGAAGGCGTACGGCAGCAGGATCGCCAGCGTGTCTTTTTTGCTCATGCCCAGCGCCCCGCAGGACTGCCATTGTCCTTCCGGGATGGCACGGATCGCCCCGTAAAACAGCTGGGTGGTATAGGCCGCGCTGTTCAGCGAAAGGGCAATCAGAGCGCAGAGCCACGGCTCAGAGAGCAGGTGCCAGATAACCGGATACGCCTGCAGTGACGGGAACTGGCCCGGTCCGTAGTAAATCAGGAAGATTTGCACCAGCAGCGGCGTACCGGTAAACAGGGTGATGTAGCCGCGCACGATCCACACCAGCACCGGCGTTTTCAGCGTCAGGATGATGGTGAAGATGAGCGCCAGGATCAGCGCCACAATGATGGACGCCACGGTCAGCGTCAGGCTGGTGTGCAGCCCTTTCATCAGCTCCGGGAAATATTCAAGCATCAGCCTGGTCTCCGTTCAAAGCGCGTCGCACGCAGGTCAATACGCTTGAGGATGTACTGACTGAGCAGCGTGATTACCAGGTAGATAGCCGCCGCCACGATGTACCAGGTAAATGGCTCCTGAGTACGGGTGGCGATGCTTTTGGTTTGCAGCATCAAATCGTTCACGCTGATCAGGCTCACCAGCGCGGTATCTTTCAGCAATACCAGCCACTGATTGCCCAGGCCCGGCAGGGCGTGGCGCCACATCTGCGGCATCACCAGACGGAAGAAGATCGCTGCTTTCGACATGCCCAGCGCCTGACCGGATTCCCACTGCCCCTGCGGTACCGCTTTCAGCGCACCGCGCAGGGTTTGCGACGCGTACGCGGAGTAGAGCAGGGAGAGGGCAATCACGCCGCAGAGGAACGGGCTGACGTCAAAGTTGTCAATCTGCATCTGCACCGGTATCTGCGCAAAGCCGAGATTGATCGTGAAGCCGTCCGACAGCGTGAGCAGCAGCTGTGAGGAGCCGAAATAGATGAACAGGACCACCAGAATTTCCGGTAGCCCACGCAGTACGGTGACCAGCGCGGAGCCCGCCCAGGCGACGGGGAACCATTTTGCTGATTCCCACACCGCAAAGAACATCGCCAGCACCAGGCCGATAATCAGTGCGCAAACGGCAAGGCCGACGGTCATCCCGGCGGCGCTTGCTAAAGGAAAAATTTCATTCATCAGGAATTACTTCTGGAACCATTTTTTGTAGATGGTTTCGTAGGTGCCGTCTTTCTTCACTTTTTCCAGCGCAGCGTTGAATTTCTGCTGCAGCTCGGTGTTGCCCTGACGAACGGCAATCCCCAGACCGGTACCGAAGTAATCTTTATCGGTCACTTTGTCGCCCACTGGCGCCAGTTTGTCGTTGGCTTTCAGCCACTCGGTCACGACAGCAGTATCACCAAATACGCCGTCGATACGGCCATTCTGCAGATCCAGCTTCGCGTTCTGGTAGCTGTCGTACGGAACGGTGGTGATTTCCGGATGTTTATCCATGATGAACTTCTGGTGCGTGGTGCCGTTCTGCACGCCGACTTTCTTGCCTTTCAGCTGATCGACAGAGGTGAATTTACCTTTCTGACCAATAAACAGGGCGGAGTTGTCGTAGTAAGGGGTGGTGAACAGCACCTGCTTTTCGCGCTCAGGAGTGATGTCCATACCGGCCATGACGGCGTCAATACGGCGGAACTTCAGGCTTGGGATCAGGCTGTCGAACGCCTGATTGCTGAAGGTACAGGTTGCGTCGATCTCTTTACACAGGGCGTTTGCCAGGTCTACGTCGAAGCCAACAATTTTGTTGTTCGCATCAATGGACTCAAACGGAGGGTAGGAGGCTTCCGTGGCGAAACGAATGGTCTGGGCTGCGGTAGCGGAAAGGGTAACGCCAGCAAGCAGCACGGCAAGTAATACTTTTTTCATTATATTTCCCCTGACACAATCAATGAGATAAATAGTTTTTGAAGGCATCGGTTTGCGGGTTCGCGAAGCAGCTCGCGTCACCTTGCTCAACGATATACCCGTTTTCCATGTAGACCACACGGCTGGCGGTTTTACGCGCCACTTCCACTTCGTGGGTAACAATGACCTGCGTAATATTGGTTTCCGCCAGTTCGCGAATGATGCTGACGATCTGGGCGGTGATTTCCGGGTCCAGCGCCGCGGTCGGCTCATCAAACAGCAGTACCGCGGGCTCCATCATCAGCGCGCGGGCAATCGCCACGCGCTGCTGCTGACCCCCTGAGAGGTGCAGCGGATAGCGGTCGCTGTAGGGCTTAAGGCGCAGACGCTCCAGCAGCTTTTCAGCACGCGCGATGGCCTGATCTTTGCTTAACCCCAGCACGCGGCACGGGGCTTCAATCAGGTTTTGCAGCACCGTCAGGTGCGGCCAGAGATTGTATTGCTGGAAGACCATGCCGACGTTTTGACGCAGTTCGCGTATAGCTTTATCTGACGGGGTTTTCGCGAAATCAAAATGGTTACCGGCGATAGCCAGCGTACCGGAACGGGGCATTTCAAGCAGATTAAGGACGCGCAGAAGGGAGCTTTTGCCTGCACCGCTTGGGCCAAGTAAAACCAGCGTTTCGCCTTCCGGGCAGTTCAGCGTGATGTCAAACAGCGCCTGGTGTGCGCCGTAGAAGCAGTTAATGCCGTTTAGTTTAATACTCATCGGGGCAGTCTTTACTCATCCAGGCAATCTATAGCAATTGAGGCCGCAGATAGTACCGTTGACAGAATAGTTATGCAATATTTCTGCGTTAAAAGTTAAATATAACCCGCATTTCCTCTTAAACATAGCACAAAATAGCGAACGGCAAGGTCGGCGAGTATAAATGTCGGCATTCCGCGTGAAATGCCGGACATTTTACGGGGGTAACATTTTTATCACTAATGATCTAGCGGTTCTCAATCGACTGGCGCAGCGTGCCGGCCGGGGCATGAACGCTGCCGCCGATATAGCGCACATCGTCCACCGCCCAGCACTGGCCTTCACGGATCATCAGCACTTCGTCTTGCCAGGTTTGGGTTCCCTGGGTCAGCTTCACGCGCAGCGGAATGTTCCGCGCATCGGTGTTCGGGATGGTTGACGCGCTGGCCACCTCGGCGCTGTCCGGCAGCGTGGTGCGGCTGGAGAACGGATCGGATTTCAGCAGGGCGTTATGCTGCGGATCGCGAGTGGCATCGTTGAGCAGTTTTGCAAGATTATCGCTCAGGTACGGGCGCAGGGCGGTGAGATCATTTCCGCGATGCTGAATGCGGTAATCATAGAACTGTTGCGCCACGGTATCCGGGCCGCCGTCTATGCAGGGGCCGCTGCGGGTACCGATATCCTTAAAGGCTGGCGTGACCGTGGTAGTACAGGCGCTGAGCACCAGCGCGCAGGGCACTAAAAGTGTTAAAGCAGAGTAGCGCATGTTGATTTCCTTATTTATTAACTATCCTTTCAATCATAGCGTAACGAACCGATAATGCTGTTGCTAACGCATTGAACGCTAAAGAAGGAGAGAAAGTATGCAGTTTTCAACAACGCCAACCCTGGAAGGACAGACCATTACCGAGTATTGCGGCGTGGTCACCGGCGAAGCGATTCTGGGCGCGAACATTTTCCGGGATTTCTTTGCCGGGATTCGTGACATCGTCGGTGGACGCTCCGGCGCGTACGAAAAAGAGCTGCGTAAAGCGCGCGAAATTGCGTTTAAGGAGTTGGGCGAGCAGGCCAAAGCGCTGGGCGCAGATGCCGTTGTAGGAATCGATATTGATTATGAAACCGTCGGCAAAGATTCGAGCATGCTGATGGTGAGCGTAAGCGGCACGGCGGTGAAAACCCGTCGATGAAGCGCTCGCTTTCAACGCTCCTGCTGGCGATGTTGCTGGCAGGATGCGCCCAGGAAAAAGGCATTGTTGATAAAGGTGCCTACGAGCTGGATACCCGCCATCAGGCGCAGGCGGCCTACCCGCGGATAAAGGTGCTGGTGATCCACTACACCGCCGACGACTTCGACACCTCGCTTGCGACCTTAACCGACAAAAACGTCAGCTCGCATTATCTCATCCCTGCGAAGCCGCCGACGCCGGACGGGAAGCCGCGCATCTGGCAGCTGGTGCCGGAGAGCGAGCTGGCCTGGCATGCGGGCATCAGCTTCTGGCGAGGCACCAACCGGATCAATGACACGTCTGTCGGCATTGAGCTGGAGAACCGCGGCTGGCAGAAGCGCGACGGTGTGAAAGTTTTCGCCCCGTTTGAGCCCGCGCAAATCGCGGCGCTTATCCCGCTGGCGAAAGACATTATCGCCCGGTACGACATTAAACCGCAGAACGTGGTGGCGCATGCTGATATCGCGCCCCAGCGTAAGGACGATCCCGGCCCGCTGTTTCCCTGGCAGGCGCTGGCGAAGCAGGGGATTGGGGCCTGGCCCGATGCCGGGCGCGTGAACTTCTATATCAATGGTCGTCCGCGCTTTCAGGAGGTAGATCGTGCAGCCCTGCTCGACCTGCTGATGCGCTATGGCTATGAGGTGCCGGACAACGCCACGGATCAGCAGCAGCAACGCGTTATCACCGCCTTCCAGATGCACTATCGCCCGCAGGTATGGAACGGCGTCGCGGATGTGGAAACGATGGCCATTGCAGAAGCCCTTTTAGAGAAATACGGGCAGGGGTAAACCTTCGGTTTGCGCCCGAATGCGCGTTTTCCCCTTATTTGTGCTTGAGATTAATCTTAAGTACAAACTCAATTCATTTTTAGTAAATTGACTTAAAATTATCCGGATTTAAGATAGACACATAGCTTGCTAAGTAAATCAAAAAAATATTGCTGGCGGCAAGCGTTCTTATTTTCTCCTTGAGCCTTTCATCAGGAAAAGATTGTTGGTTTTCGGTTTTAATGCCGCGGCCATGCTATGTCTAATAAATCTAATCTTAAATGGGTATAACAATGTTAAGCATTTACGGTAAAAAATTACGTCCACAACCTGAAATGGAAGCCATTATTTCTGCCACAGAAGGTTTTGAAGAGAAAACCTTAAAGAAATGGCAGAAAATTTCCACGGCTGACTCTCAGTATATTCATATTATCGTCAGCGGCGAAGTCGAATTCCGTCGTGAATCAGACGAACTCTGCATGTTTACCGTCACCGGACAGTGCGTGTTTGGCCTGTCCGCTATTTTCTATCAGTCAGCCCATATGTACGGCCTGGTCCGCGCAAACACCGTAGTACGCAGCATCAAAAAAGAGGCCTTCGCGCAGCTTATGACCGAGAAAAATCTGTGGCCTGAATTGACCAAAGTGCTCTCCTGGTACATCTGCCTGCTGAGCAAACGCGATGATGTTCTGGTCGCCCGTAGCGCCTATTCTGTGGTCCGCGAATTCCTCTACGAAATTAATGAGCTGATTGTTCACCAACAGCGCGATATTAATATCTATGACTATATTCAGGAATATACCAACCTGGCCCGCAGTACCATTATTAAAATCCTCTCCGACCTGAAGAAAGGTCAATATATTGTGGTGGAGAAAGGTCGTCTGCTTAACCTCACCACGCTACCTGAAAAATATTAACTACTCCAGCCGGTCTCCTTTTTTACTCAAAGGAGACTGGACGTTATCGTTATGCAACAAACTGCTTTGCGATTGATCCTGCGTTTCGTCAACCGGCGGCGCGGGAATTTTGCCTTGAGAATAATCCTGCTCTTGTTCTTTTAACGCCTGCTTAAACAATTCGGCTAACGAAGCATCTTCACTTCCCGACGACGCGGTGGCGTTTTCGTGCGCCTCGGTTCCCGGCAGGGTATCACGCGAGGTATCGTGCCCGGCATCCTGCGGCACGGTGCTGTCAGGGGCCTGTTGCCAGTCAGCATCATCGGTGCTTATCGGCAGATCCTGCATGGGCGGCATCTCTTCCTTTACCGGCGCCGGTTTAGGATGCGGATGCGGGAACGGTTTACTCACGTACACATAATGCATATCGGAAAGCTGCGTTTCCGGTTTAGCGACGCTCGCTTTTACCGGTTCAGGGGCCGGGTGGCGCAAATTCCAGTAAATATGCGCGTACAGCCCTGCCATGACCAGGGCGCACAAACCCAATACCCATAAAAAGGTATGACCGCAAATTTTTCTCAGGCTGGGGAGGCGGTACGAAAACCAGACCGCCTCTCCGTTGCTGTAGCTGCGCTGAGCCGCAAGACAGATGGTAGACATTAGGAATGCTTCTCCTGCGTGTTGGCGTCCGGTGTGGCATGCGTGGCCTGAATCAACACGCTCGGCGTGGTATGGGTTTCACGCATTAACTGCATCAGCGTATCTTCCCCTGGAATACCATCCACATGCAGATGCACTTTTTGCTGGAACTCGCGGGTGCGTTTCATCATCTCAGCCGTCCAGGTCTGAGCATGGGTTTCAGGCTGGCCAAGAGCCAGACTCAGCGCCTGATCCAGCCAGCCCATGTCTTTCGCATCGCTGGCGGCGCTGATGGCATCTTTGCCTTCCGGCGTCAGGCGATGCAGCTGGGTAAAGTTACCGGTGGCATGCTGGTTAAACCAGCTGCGGCTCACCTGCCAGGTGCGGTTATTCATCAGCAGATCCATCGAGTCATCGCCTACGCGGGCGACAACAGCGTAGTTAAGATGGTTACCGGTTTTGAGTTCACTGACCCACGGATAACCCTCCTGTGCCAGCGTATCCGGTGACGCGATGCCCTGTTTACACATCAGATTGACCTTCCCGGCGTTCTGACACAGCGCATCATCCGCGGAGGCGTCATACCCCCACATCAGGTACAGCTGGTGCATCGCATCCGGCTGATTAACCACTTCATTGTCGATAACCGGCACGACAGGCGCGTCGGCTTTTGGCTTCTGCTGTTTCCAGCTCGCCGGTACGGGAAGCTGAATCGGCAGTTTTGCATTGATTGAGGCGGTTAAATACCATCCGCAGGCGGCGAACAGAACCGAGGCGAACAATCCCACGGTCGCCAGGCGCTTACCGTGTTTTTTCGCCGGGAGGATCTCGCCTGCCGCCAGGCGTAAATGACGCGGGCTGACCTGCGCTGCACGTTCGGTCCAGGCCGCGAGCATTGACAGGTGCGCCAGTTCATTCAGTTTGCTGATGTTGCCTTTGGTCAGCGCGTGCATCTTGCGCACGCGCGCCGGGGTTAGCGGCGAATTTTCGCACCCGTGTTCTTCACACTGCGCCTGCACATAGCTGAGAAATTCCCGGCAGGTCAGGGGACGCAATGTATGACGGGTATGGGCATATTCGCGAAGTTCAGATGGGTGTAAGAGGGCGGCTTCCTGCTCCGCGCTGCCCATCAGCACGATGGACAGACGGAACTCCAGCTCCTGAGCACGCGTAAGCAACATCCCCAGCACCTCACGGCAGGTCTCCTTCATCGCTTCCGCGTGACGGATGACCAGGGTTTTGCTGCGGTTTTTTCCGCCCTGCCACTGATGCAGCACGGCATCCACCGCCTGAATGCGGCTCTTGCTCTCTTTCGTTCCCGGGTTGAGCTTGTACAGCAGGCTACTGGCACTCAGCTTAGGAAACGCGTTGATGGCAATGGCGCCAGGAAGGCTGGCCTTCAGCGCATCGCTGAAGTGGCCCAGCAGCGGTGCGTCGTTGCAAAAGAGCCCGATAATTCCCGCCACCTGGCTTTTCTCTTTCAGCAGGTTGAATACGTCCTGATGATAAGGCACCAGAAAATCGCCGGAGAAACCCGTGATTGTTCTGAATGGCGGTTGTTTAAATTTAAAGTGGCTCTGATACATAACGACTTACCGTCTCTGATTAGGAATAGCAACAGGACGAGAAAGTAAAGCAACGCCACAGGGTGGTCAATTTGCGCACAGGGTAAAAATATCCAGTTGCAATGACCTAACATCCCGATTTTATTTGGTCAATAGTTTTTTTTATTAAAGTTAATGGCGAAGTCGATGGTCGTATTTACGGCAGTTAATTACTATTTTTCACACATATTGGCGCAGCCCGACGCTGCTTATTTCCGCTTTGCTAAAGGCCAGATGAAAAATGAGGTTCTCATTTCTGTCACGGTGGATAACGCCTTGTATTATGTTTGTGCTGTTAATTTTTTGCGGCCAGCAAGGCTATCTGACGTTTAAAGATTATAAAAAAGTTACGAATAAGTTGGCTAAATCTGATGAACAGCCGCTGAAAAATCGTCGTGAAGAAAAGACATTTACTCTGTTCACGACTGCGGTGCGTCAGGATAACTTACCGGCTGCCGCGAAAGCCCCGCTGGCAGCGGAAATTGAAGGAATTGTCAGCAGTGACGATGCCTGGCTCTCCTTTGCGGTGATTAAAACCCCGGCAGGCCAGCGCAGCTATCGCGAAGGCGAGCCGCTGACCGGTTTTAACGATGCCTTTATTCAGGAAATTAACAAAGACAATGTGGTGGTTAATTATGAAGGTGCTACGCAGGTACTGGCGTTAAATAAGCCTGACTATTTTAAGGGCGGCGTTGATAGCGGCCCGGTAACCAAATCGACGAAAGATGCAGGCGCGGAAAGCGTGCATCTGGATGATTATCTGGTGTTAAAACCGGTAATCGAAAAAGGCCAACTGGAAGGCTACAACATCAATCCAAGGAATGCCTCAGCGTTCTTCAGCCATTCCGGGCTGGAAAAGGGCGACGTGGCTGTGAAAGTCAACTCTGTCGATATGACCGATGAAGCAAAGGCAAAAAGTATTATTGCCAACTGGTCGAAAATGAAAGAAGCGGAGGTCGTCGTCAGACGTCACGCTCACCTTGAAAATATTCGGGTTAATGTTCTAAACAATTAACAAGTGTACAGACATGAAGAAATTTCCTTGGGCGTGCGTGGCGCTGACCGCATTGTCGTTATATTCCAGTTCGCTGCTTGCAGCTAACTTTAGCGCGAGCTTTAAAAATACCGATATCCGCGAGTTTATCGATACGGTAGGCCGCAATCTTAACAAAACCATTCTCGTCGACCCGTCCGTTCAGGGCACGGTGTCGGTCAGAACCTATAACGTGCTGACGGAAGATGAGTATTACCAGTTCTTCCTGAGCGTGCTGGACCTGTACGGTCTGTCGGTGATCCCGATGGACAACGGCATGGTCAAAGTGGTGCGCTCAAGCGTAGCCCGCACCGCCGGGGCCCCGCTGGCCGACAGCAAAAATCCGGGCAAAGGCGATGAGATCATCACCCGCGTCGTGCGCATGGAAAACGTGCCGGTGCGCGAGCTGGCGCCGCTGCTGCGCCAGCTGAACGATGCCACCGGTATCGGTAACGTGGTGCATTTTGAGCCGTCGAACGTCCTGCTGTTAACCGGGAAAGCCTCGGTGGTGAACCGCCTGGTGGATCTGGTGCAGCGCGTCGACAGAGACGGCATTCAGCGTCGCGAAATCGTGCCGCTGCGCTTTGCGTCCGCCAAAGAGCTCTCCGACATGTTGAACAACCTCAACAACGAAGAGCAGAAGGGGCAGAACGCGCCGCAGCTCGCCACCAAGGTGGTAGCGGATGACGAGACCAACAGCCTGGTGATCAGCGGTTCGGAAGATGCGCGCATGCGCACCCGTTCCCTGATCCATCAGCTGGATCGCGAGCAGAACAACGAGGGGAATACCCGCGTCTTCTACCTCAAATACGCCAGCGCCACCAAAGTGGTTCCGGTGCTGACCGGTATTGGCGAGCAGCTGAAAGACAAGGCGGGTGCGCCGAAGTCGAAAACCGCCACGGCGGCCAGCGATCTGAATATTAGCGCCGATGAGTCAACGAACTCGCTGGTGATCACCGCGCAGCCTAACGTGATGAACTCCCTGGAGAAGGTGATCGACAAGCTCGACATTCGCCGTCCGCAGGTGCTGGTGGAAGCGATCATTGCTGAAGTGCAGGACGGTAACGGCCTGGATCTCGGCGTGCAGTGGACCAGCAAGCACGGCGGCGTGCAGTTCGGCTCAACCGGCCTGCCTATCAGCCAGATTAAAAACGGCACCATGAAGGGGGCAAGCTTCACCGGCCTGGCGACCGGTTTCTTCAACGGCGACTTCGGCGCCCTGATGACCGCGCTCTCCACCGACGGTAAAAACGACATTCTCTCCACGCCGAGCGTGGTCACGCTGGATAACAAAGAAGCGTCGTTTAACGTGGGCCAGGACGTGCCGGTCCTTGCCGGTTCGCAGACCACCAGCGGCGACAACGTCTTTAACTCCGTTGAGCGTAAGACCGTCGGTACCAAGCTGAAAATTGTGCCGCAGATTAACGACGGCGACATGATCCACCTGAAGATTGAGCAGGAAGTCTCCAGCGTTGACAACAGCGCGACGGAAGACGCCAGCCTCGGCCCAACCTTCAACACACGCACCATTAATAACGAAGTGATGGTCCACAGTGGCCAGACGGTGGTGCTCGGCGGCCTGATGGAAAACGTCACCAAGCAGTCGGTTTCCAAAGTGCCGCTGCTCGGCGATATCCCGCTGGTGGGCCAGCTGTTCCGCTACACCTCGCAGGACACGTCGAAACGCAACCTGATGGTGTTTATCCATACCACCGTCCTGCGTGACGACGACAACTACAGCGCCGCGTCGAAAGAGAAATATGACCAGATCCGCGTTCGCCAGATGCAGCGCGTGGAGGAGAAAAAGCTCGGCATTATTGAGCCAGCGGATAACGCCATTCTGCCCGCGTTTCCGTCTGCCGACACTAAGACTGCCACCCATGCCGCACCGGTGAAAACCAGCGCGACACGCAATCCGTTTAAAGAGTAAGGCGGAGGGGCAACGTGGACGAACTGAGTAAAACATTGTGTAGCAGCAGCTACGCAAAAGATAACGGCGTTTTATTTTATAACAATGACGTCTATATCCGTGATGACACCCCGGCATTTGCACTGCTGGAAGTGCGCCGGGTGCTGGGACGCGCGTTCGTCCCGGTCACCCTCACGCCGGAAGCGTTTGACGAGATGCTGGCCAAAATCTGGCAGCAGAGCAGCGGCGTCTCGCAGCAGCTGGTGGACGATATGGACGCCGATATCGACCTGATGGCGTTAACCGAGGAGATCCCGGATAACGAAGATCTGCTCGATAACGACGAAAACTCGCCGGTAATCCGCCTGATCAACGCCATTCTCGGCGAGGCGGTGAAGGACGGCGCGTCGGATATTCATATCGAAACCTTCGAGCGCACACTGAGCATTCGCTTCCGCGTTGACGGCGTGCTGCGCCCGGTGCTGCAGCCTGCGCGCAAGCTCGCGCCGCTGCTGGTATCGCGCATCAAGGTCATGTCAAAACTCGACATCGCCGAGAAGCGCCTGCCGCAGGATGGCCGTATCTCCCTGCGCATTGGCCGCAAGGCGATCGACGTGCGCGTCTCGACCATTCCGTCCCAGTACGGCGAGCGCGTGGTGATGCGTCTGCTCGATAAAAGCAATCTTAAGCCTGACATCAACAAGCTGGGCCTGATTGATGAAGAGCTGGAGAAGCTGAAAGGGCTGATTGACCGCCCGCACGGCATTATCCTGGTCACCGGGCCGACAGGCTCCGGTAAAAGTACCACCCTGTACGCCATTCTTTCGGCGCTGAACGGTCACGAACGCAACATTCTGACCGTTGAAGACCCGATTGAATACGAGCTGGAAGGGGTGGGGCAGACGCAGGTTAACCCGCGCGTGGACATGACCTTTGCCCGCGGGCTGCGCGCCATTCTGCGTCAGGACCCGGACGTGGTGATGATCGGGGAAATTCGTGACGGTGAGACCGCGCAAATTGCGGTACAGGCGTCGCTTACCGGTCACCTGGTCATGTCTACGCTGCACACCAACAGCGCCGCAGGGGCGATAACTCGCCTGCGGGATATGGGGCTGGAATCCTTTTTAATCGGTTCATCGTTGCTCGGTGTCATTGCCCAGCGTCTGGTGCGTCGGCTGTGTACGCACTGCCGGACCACCAGTCCGCTGGATGCCAATGAAAAAGCGCTGTTCAGCTTTATGGACGCGCCGCCAAAAGCAATCTACCGCGCGGTGGGCTGTGAACACTGCCGCCAGAGCGGCTATCAGGGCCGGGCCGGTATTCATGAGTTCCTGGTGGTGGACAGCACCATGCGCCGCGCCATTCATGAAGATAAGGACGAAATGTCCATCGAGACGCAGCTCTTTAAGCAGGCTTACAGCCTGCGTGAAAACGGGCTGCTGAAGGTGATTAGCGGCGTGACCTCGCTGGAAGAGGTGATGCGCGTCACCGCCGAGCGTGGGGGGGATGCGTAATGGCCTTCTACGCCTGGACCGCAACGGACGGCGCGGGGAAAACCCAGCGCGGCACGCTGCAGGCCGAGGGGCAAAAGCAGGTTCGCCAGTGGCTTCGCGAGCAAAAGCTGATGCCCGTCAGCATCAACGAAACCCGCGAGGCGGCGGCGTCCGGTAAAGCGAAAACCGGCGCAAAGCTCTCCACGCCGGTGCTGTCGATGTTTACCCGCCAGCTTTCGACGCTGGTCAACGCCGCGCTGCCGCTGGAAAGCGCCCTGAAGGCTATCTCGAAGCAGACTGAGGACAAAAAGCTGGCGGCGATGGTGGTGGAGATCCGAGAGAAAGTAGTGGAAGGCCACACGCTGTTCGACGCGTTTAGCCAGTTCCCGCGCACCTTCGACAAGCTCTACTGCACCCTGGTGATGGCCGGCGAAAAAACCGGCCACCTGGGCGACGTGCTGGAGAAGCTGGCGGAGTACAACGAGCAGCGCCAGAAGATGAAAAGCAAGCTGACGCAGGCGATGGTCTACCCGATTACCCTGACCGTGGTCGCCATCGCGGTCATCAGCATTCTGCTGGTGGCGGTGGTGCCGCAGGTGATCGAGCAGTTCACCCACATGAAGCAGCAGCTGCCGATCACCACCCGCACGCTGATTGCGGTGAGTGATTTTCTGCAGGCGTATGGGATCTACATCGTGGGGATCCTCGGCGGCGGGTTTGTCGGCTTTAAGACCTGGCTGAGAAACGCCAAAAACCGTTTTCGCTGGCACAGCTGGCTGGTGAACGGCTCGCCGATCAAAAAGCTGGTATGCGCCATCAACAGCGCCCGCTATATCCGCACCCTGAGCATTTTGCAGGCCAGCAGCGTGCCGCTGCTGGAGGGGATGTACATCGCGATGGACGGTATCGAAAACCTCTACGCCCGGCAGGTGCTGGAGCAGGCGGCGGATACCGTGCGTCAGGGGGCATCGCTCTATGCCGCGCTGGAACAGGCGAAATTATTCCCGCCAACCATGCTGTATATGATTGCCTCCGGCGAAGAGAGCGGGGAATTAGGCAATTTAATGGACCGCGCGGCGGAAAACCAGGAATCGGCATTGCAGCATCGAATTACATTAACGCTGTCGGTATTTGAACCGGCGCTGGTGGTATCCATGGCGACGATTGTTTTATTCATCGTGCTGTCAATATTACAACCGCTTCTGCAACTTAATAATATGGTAGGTTAAATCATGGCTTTAAAACGTAAAAACCTGGCGCGTCAGGCGGGTTTCACCTTGCTCGAATTAATGGTGGTCATTGTTATTCTCGGCGTACTGGCGAGCATGGTGGTGCCAAACTTAATGGGCAATAAAGAAAAAGCAGATACGCAAAAAGCAACCAGCGATATTGTCGCGCTCGAAGGTTCGCTGGATATGTATAAGCTGGATAACCACCGCTACCCGACAACCGAGCAGGGTTTACAGGCGCTGGTAACCAAGCCTGAAATCGCGCCAATCCCGAACGGCTACCGTGCTGATGGCTATATCCGTCGCCTGCCGCAGGACCCGTGGGGCGGAGATTATATTCTGGTTAGCCCGGGCGAACACGGCGCGGTCGATGTCTTCTCCGCCGGTCCGGACGGTGAAGCCAATACCGCCGATGATATTACGAACTGGTCTCTGGATAAGAAAGAGAAATAATGAATAAACAACGCGGCTTTACGTTGCTGGAAATTATTCTGGCGCTGGTGATATTTGCCAGCTGCGCCATGATGGTGGTGTCAACCATACCCTCACGCAGCGGTGCGGATATATTTGGCCAGCAATTAAAAGCCCTCGTTGATTATGGTTCAGACCGTGCGGTGATGGACGGAAATATCGTCGGGCTGGTCATCACGACGGATAATTATCAGCTGGTGACGCTCGAGGATAAAAACGGCGAACGTCACTGGGTGCCGTTATCCGCCGGGCGTATTACCACCAAAGGCGATTTCCCGGAAGAGATGCACGTTTCGCTCTCGCCCCAGCGCCTTGCCGCCACGGTAAGTGCCGATCCGCAGGTGCTCTTTTTACCGGACGGCGAAATCAGCCGCTTCACGCTGACGCTGCAAAGCTATGACAAACAGCACCATTTCCGCGTGGTGTCGCAAGGCGCTGCGCCTGTATCGGTAGAGAACGATGGCTAACGGCAAAAAGCAAAAGGGGATGACGCTGCTGGAGGTGATGGTCGCGCTGGTGATCTTCTCCACCGCCGCGCTGGCGCTGATGAACTCCGTCTCCCTGAACGTGCGTTTCACTCACGGCCTGGCCGACACGCTGCAGGCCAGCTGGGTGGCGGAAAATCAGCTGGCGGAAGCGCAGCTCACGAAAACCGACTTCCCGGACGCCGAGGCGCAGGGGACGGAAATCATGGGCGGGCGCAGCTGGAACTGGCGCAAGCAGCGGGTGAAAACCGCCGACAACGGCTGGGCGAACGCCATTCGCGTCTACGCGGAAGGGGACGACAGCCAGCCGGTTATCGCTTTGCAGATCGTTCCGCCGGGAGAGAGCAAGTGAAAAAAACGCGACGCCAGCGCGGGTTTACCCTGCTGGAGATCATGATTGCCCTGACCATTTTCGCGGTGATCAGCACCCTGGCCTGGCAAATTCTGGACGGCGCAATGCGCACCAGTTCGGCAACCGACGCCAGCGCCGCGAAGCTCAATCAGCTGCAGCGGGCCTGGAATCTGATGGAGCGCGATTTCTACCAGCTGCAGGCGCGCGCCCCGCGTAACGAGCCGGATCTGTTTCGTCAGGTGGATGATGCGCTTGAGCTGACCACGCTGAATGGCGTGAGCGGAACGATCCAGCTGGAGCGTGTGCGCTGGCGCCTGGAAGAGGGGCGTCTGTATCGCGACGTCTGGCCGGTGATTGATGGCCCGGTGGACGCGAAGCCCGATGAAGTGCCGATTGTCAGTGAGGTGAAATCGCTGCAGTGGCGTTTTTACCGTCAGGGCTGGCAGAAAAGCTGGAGCGACCCGGCGCATCTGCCGGACGGCGTGGAGCTGACGCTGACCATGGAAAACGGCGATACCTGGCGCTGGGTCTTTACGACCCCGGGCGATATGCCTGAAGCGGCGGCGCCAGCGCCCGCCGCTGCGCCAGAGACCGCGTCTGCGCCGCTGCCGGCACCGGAAGCAAAATCATGAGTGCATTACGTAAACAGAAAGGGGTAGCGCTGCTGGTGGTGCTGATCCTGCTGGTCATGATGTCGGCGCTGGCCGCCAAAATTAGCCAGCAGTTCTGTCGCAATCTGCAGAAAACCCATTATCAGGTCAGCCAGCAGCAGTTGCGCTGGGCGATGCAGGCGCAGGAGAAGGTGGTGAAGGACCGCCTGCAGACCGACGCCACCGGTGAAAACAAGGCTCTGAACCTGGACGGCGACTGGCACCAGCCGCTGGAGACGCGGGGCGAAGATTACACGGTGGTCAGCCAGGTGGAAGACGCGCAGGACTGCTTTAACGTCAATAACCTGCTGGCCGCAGAGAAAATACCACAGGGGCAAAACGCGCCCGCCGTGCCGGAAAAACCGCGCAACGAGCAGATTGTTGAGCAGATCCTGACGGAAAGCGGCATCAGCCACACTACGGCAGAAGAGGTGTATCAACAGCTGGTGGACTATCTCGATGGCGACGCGACGACGGCCAAAGACGGTGCAGAGAGCGATGCCTGGGCGGGCGTTGTGCCCGCCCGACAGCCCGCGAACCAGATGATGCGCACCATTGCTGAGATCAAACAGCTGCCCGCGTTCCCGGTAGCGGCATATCCGAAGGTGAGCAAGCTGCTCTGCGCGCTGCCGGACTCTGCCAGCAAGGTGGATGTGAACACCCTGAAACCGGAACAGGCCGCCTTACTGGCCGCCCTGTTCCCCGGAAAATTAACGGAAGATGATGCCGTTCGCCTGATTGATTCGCGTCCTGAAACGGGCTGGGAAAATATGGAAACCTTCAGCAAAGCGCTGGAGCAGACCTTCCCGCAGTTGAAAGACGATCTCCCGCAGGTGGCTGAGTTTCTCTCCATCAGCAGCCGGTATTTCCGCGTGAACTATACCGGCAATACCGATGAATTAACGCTTCGCGTGGTTAGCCAGCTTCAGATCAATAACGAGGCCGGTGAGATCGTGACGTGGCAACGTCGTTACCGAATGATTGAATAAGAAAAGTAGATCGCTATGAAACAGGTACTTTTTGTTCGTCCCGATAACCGCGAGGGCGGGAAAATAATGGGGTGTGTCTCCGGCAGCCAGCAGGTTGAGACGCTGGAGAGCCTGGACGCGCTGGCGGACCACCCACTGGCGGCCCGTGTTTGTCTGCTGCTGCCCGCCAGCAGCATGATCTTCCGCCATTTTACGCTGCCGAAGAAAGTCGCCTCTCAGGCGACGGCATTCTCCTGGATGGCGGAAGAGACGCTGATTGGCGAGGTGGATAATCTCCACTGGACGGTGCTGAACAAAAAAGGCGCTGAGGTTGATGCGGTGGCGATAGATGCCGATCTGCTGCGCGGGTGGTTAAGCCGCTGTCAGGAGGCGGGGTTAAAAGTGATCCAGGTGCTGCCGGATGCCTGGCTGCTGCCCGTGACGGCTGGCGGAAGTACTCTTGTCGCTCAGGACGACGGCTACTGGCTACGTTTATCACCGCATGTTGCCAGCGAAATGGAAGCGAGCCTGCTGCCGCTTCTGATGCAGAAGGCCGGAGAGGGGGAGGTGTGCTGTTACGGCGAAGCGCCTGCTGGTGTGGACGTCGACATCGCCCAGCCCTGGCAGCATCCGTTGGTGCTGATCCAGCCGCAGTGGCAGGCCTGTCGCGTGAATCTGCTTCACGGTGAATTCAGCCTTAAGGCCGGTAACGGGCGCGTCGCGAAAAGCATGAAAGCCGCAGTGGCGATTGCGGGCCTGCTGTCCGTTGGCCTGCTGCTGGGGCCGCGCATTGCGATGGCCTGGATGCTGGTGCAGCAGGAAAACCAGATACAGGAGGAGATCCTCCAGGTGTATAAGCACCATTTCCCCAGCATGCGTCACCAGACCAATATCAAATATCACTTTGGTCAGAACGTCAAAAAACAGAGTAAGGGGATCTTCCTTCAGCTGGACGAGCTGGCGACCGCCCGGCAGTCAGTGCCTACGATGGAAATCGATCTGCTGGAATATGATGCGCAGCAAAACACGCTGACGCTGAGCGTCAGCGCGCAAAACCAGCCCGCGTTGCAGGCGTTTGTTAATCAGACCCGTGAGAATTTCGATTTTACCTTACAGCCTGTTTCAACCACCGAACCCTATACCGCCATGATCGCAGGGAAACATAAATGAAAGAGCGAATCGCGCAGCTGAAATCACGCTACCAGAACTACAGCGCCCGGGAGAAAGTTATTTTAAAACTCTGCATCGTTGCCCTGCTTGGGGCTGCGGTGTATTACGCAGGAGTCATCCCTTTGGATAATATGATTCAAAATAGTAAATCGACGCTTAAAAGACAAAAAGAGACGCTTAACTGGATGCGCAATGAAATTGATAAAAATCATCTTCAGGTTCAGTTAGTCAAAACGGATAATCCTCGCACGGTGGTCGAGAAAAGCGCCAATGAAATTAACCTGTCGCTGACGGACGTGCGCCAGGAGGGACAAACTTTATCGTTCGTGGTTAATCGGGTAAATGTTTATGAATTAAAAAACTGGCTGCGCGAAATTAATCAAACCTCCGGCGTCAGATTGCAAAAAATAAACCTCACGCCGGTTGACCATCTCAGCGATGTAAAAGCGCAGGTGCAGCTCACCTGGGCAAAAAACGCATGAATACCTTCTCGCTGATCCGGGAGGCCTGCCCGGTTAGTTTTCCGATAATGAGTGCGATCCTGGGCGGGATTATGGGCAGTTTTCTTGGCGTTGTTGCCGAGCGCCTGCCGGGGATCGTGATGGATGGAGAGGGAAGCGGCAATCTGCTCTTTCCTGCCTCGCACTGTCCGGTGTGCCAGCACACGCTTGCTGCATGGGAAAATATCCCCCTGGTCAGCTGGCTGTTATTACGGGGACGCTGCCACCAGTGCGGCACGACCATCCCGCTGCGGTTATTTTTGATCGAATTTTTCTCGGCGCTGTTTTTTGGCGTTACGGCCTGGTGCATGCCGGACGTTCAGGGGTTGTTTTCGCTGTGGTTACTCGCGCTGTTTTTACTGCCACTGGCGATGATCGACTGGCAGCATCAGCTTCTCCCGGACTGCCTGACCCAGCCGCTGTTGTGGGCAGGTCTCTTACTCCATGCATTTGACCACAGATTGCCGTTGCAGGACTCGCTGTTCGGTGCGGTAGCGGGCTATCTGTCGCTCTGGCTGCTTTACTGGGCCTTTCGCCTGCTGACCGGGCGGGAAGGGCTGGGCTACGGCGATTTTAAGCTGCTGGCGGCCTTAGGCGCCTGGTG
>NZ_JADBQM010000008.1:0-117005 GCF_014895895.1 Enterobacter cloacae complex sp. P14RS | reverse complement strand
GGGAACTGCCAGGCATCAAACAAGTGAAGAGGCCATCCGAAAGGATGGCCTTTTTGCGTTTCTGCGCTGCACAAACCGTAGGCCGGGTAAGGCGAAGCCGCCACCCGGCAAGTCAGACCGCACACCACTTCACAATAAACTCAGCAATCCCATCCTCATCATTTAAATCCAGCACCGGAACCTCAATATCGAGAGCAACATCGCTGGCCACCGCAATCACATGCTCATCCAGCGTTAACTCGCTGATGTCATGCCCGGCATCACTTCTGAACAGCAGGATCTTAGGCACGGCCTCATGCTTAAATCCCTCAACCAGCACCAGATCCAGCATGGAGTGATCCATCCGACTTACCAGATACGCGAGATCCAGCGGTGCCTCATCCGGCGTTTCTGTCATCAATGCCCAACGCTGGTTGCTTGCTACCATTGTCTGCGCGGCACCCGCTTTGCGCAGCTCATAGCTATCTTTGCCCGGCTTATCGACATCCATATTATGGTGAGTATGTTTAATCAAGCCAGGACGAATACCGCGGGCGCACAGCGCGGGAATCAGTTTTTTCAGCAACGTGGTTTTTCCTGTCCCACTCCAGGCTGAAATGGCTAAAACAGAGTTCATCTCTTCTCCTGCATGGCCTGTAAATCTTCTATTGTGTTCACATTCACGAACGATGTTTTCATGTCGCTAAAATCAACAGCATGTCCGCCGACCTTACGCATAAATACCATCACTCTTCGCTCTCCGGAGGCCAGATAGTCGCTTATAGCAGGAATCAAGGATCGGTTAATGAGCGCGATAGTTGGGTGGTCGCGCTCGCCGTCATGCACCCAGACCACGGGTGAATCATCTCGCTGTTGCATCATCCTTTCCACCAGGCAGGTGGGTATATATGGAGTATCACACGAACAAAAGAGAAACCACTCTCCCTGCGACTGCTGCATCACCGAAAGCATGCCGGCCAGCGGCCCCGGAAAATCTGCGAGATTATCCTGATAAACGGGAAACCCGCTGCGCTGGTAAATATCGATATGGCGATTTGCGCTCAGCGCCATTGCCGATACCTGATCGACAAGCGTATCAGCGACATGCTGCCATAAGGGCTTGCCTTTCAGGAGCTGCAGTCCTTTATCTTCCCCGCCCATCCGCGTAGCTCTGCCGCCTGCCAGAACGACCCCAGTGATTTCCAGGCTAAGATTCACGAATATCGCCTCTTTTATTGTGGGATTGACCCTGCTAACGTGTCACTCTAAATGAAAGGAGCACCACCATGAAATGTAAACGTCTGAATGAAGTCATTGAACTCCTCCAGCCAGCCTGGCAAAAAGAGCCAGAGCTGAATCTGATGCAATTCTTACAGAAACTGGCAAAAGAGTCAGGTTTTGACGGCGATCTGGCAGACCTTTCTGACGACATCCTGATCTACCACCTCAAAATGCGCGACTCAGCCAAAGATGCTGTTATTCCTGGTATTCAGAAGGATTATGAGGAAGATTTTAAAACTGCATTGCTGCGCGCCCGAGGCGTAATTAAAGAGTAAAAGCTTGTAAGCGGAGCCACCGAAATCGCTACAAGATGATATCCTGAATCATTCGTATAATTTCCGGATGATCGGATGAACGACCAGGCTTTTACTTTCCAGACACTACACCCGGATACCATTATGGATGCCCTGTTTGAACAGGGTATTCGTGTGGATTCCGGGCTAACTCCGTTAAACAGCTACGAAAACCGCGTCTATCAATTTCAGGACGAGGATCGTCAGCGCTTCGTCGTAAAGTTCTATCGCCCTGAACGTTGGTCTGCACAGCAAATTCAGGAGGAGCACCAGTTTGCTCACGATCTGCTGGTTGATGACGTCCCCGTTGCCGCGCCGATAAAGTTCAATAACCAAACGCTGCTCACGCATGAAGGGTTTTACTACGCCGTATTTCCCAGTCTGGGTGGCCGCCAGTTTGAAGCGGATAATATCGATCAGATGGAGTGGGTTGCTCGCTATCTGGGACGCATTCATCAGACGGGACGTAAAACAGCGTTCACTGCCCGACCAACGATCGGGATTCATGAATATCTCACCGAACCACGTCAGATATTCGAAACGTCTGCGCTGATCCCCGCTGCGTTAAAGGAGCATTTCCTCAACGCCACCGATAAGCTTATTGCTGCGGTGAAAACCTGCTGGCGTGATGATATTTCCGTTCTGCGCCTACATGGCGATTGTCACGCCGGAAATATTCTCTGGCGCGATGGACCGCTGTTTGTCGATCTCGACGATGCGCGCATGGGACCAGCGGTTCAGGATCTGTGGATGCTGCTCAATGGCGACAAAGCCGAGCAGCGCATGCAGCTTGAAACGATTATTGAAGCCTATGAAGAATTTAGCCCGTTTAATTCAGACGAAATTGCCCTGATTGAGCCTTTACGTGCGATGCGTTTTGTTTATTATCTCGCATGGTTAATCAGGCGTTGGGACGACCCCGCATTTCCTCGTAATTTCCCGTGGCTTACCGGAGAAGATTACTGGCGCAGCCAGATATCTACATTCACTCAGCAGGTTAAGGTTCTTCAGGAACCCCCTCTGCAATTAACGCCGATGTATTAATTGGACACACCCAGGAGAGAGTTAATCATGAAAAAAATTTGGCTGGCGCTGGCAGGTATGATTCTGGCATTTAGCGCTTCTGCTGCACAGTTTACCGACGGTAAACAGTTTATCACGCTGGAAAAGCCGGTTGCTGGCGAGCCACAGGTTCTGGAGTTCTTCTCATTCTATTGCCCGCACTGCTATCAATTCGAAGAGGTGCTGCATGTTTCTGACAACGTGAAGAAGAAGCTGCCGGAAGGCACCAAAATGACCAAGTACCACGTTGAGTTCCTGGGCCCGTTGGGTAAAGACCTGACTCAGGCGTGGGCGGTTGCGATGGCGCTGGGCGTGGAAGATAAAATCACTGCTCCAATGTTCGAAGCCGTACAGAAAACCCAGACCGTTCAGACCACTGCGGATATCCGCAAAGTGTTCGTTGATGCCGGTGTGAAAGGTGAAGAGTACGACGCCGCGTGGAACAGCTTTGTAGTGAAATCTCTGGTTGCTCAGCAGGAAAAAGCGGCCGCTGATCTGCAGCTTCAGGGCGTTCCGGCGATGTTTGTTAACGGCAAATATCAGCTGAACATGCAGGGCATGGACACCAGCAGCATGGATATTTTCGTACAGCAGTATGCTGATACCGTGAAATACCTGGTTGAGAAGAAGTAATTTCGTTGATATGAAAACGCCGGTCACTGACCGGCGTTTTTGTATGAAGATTTAATGCTGTCTATCTGTTCGTCTTTCTCTTTCCAGAGCGTATTAAGCCACTGCTGGAAACCACGTTTAAAATTCTTATCGTTAACGTAGTCACCGTGCAGCCCGGCATCGATCGGCACTAAATTCACCCGAACAACAATGCGCGTCAGCTTGCCGCTGAGCATATCGAAGAATGGCGTCCTGTCATTTTCCGGATAGCAGAGCGTAACGTTCAGAAGTTTATCGAACTGTGCACCCAGCACGTTAAGCGCCATCGCAATACCCGCCGCCTTTGGCGGAAGCAGGTTCTGATAAGGGGAGCGTGTTTGTTGACGTTTATCTTCCGTAAACCGTGAGCCTTCAACAAAGTTCACGATGGTCGTTGGATGTGCGCGAAACTTTTCACAGGAGCGGCGCGTGGTCTCCACATCCTTACCGCGACGCTCCGGATGACGAATCAGATAGCTGCGCGAATAGCGTTTCATAAACGGCATATCAAGCGCCCAGCAGGCCAGCCCGATAAAGGGCACCCAGGCGAGCTGCTGCTTCAGGAAGTACTTGTTCATCGGGATATGTTTGCGAAAAAGCACGCATAACACCACGATGTCCGCCCAGCTGTGATGATTGCAGATCAGCAGGTACCAGTTCTTTTTGTTGAGGCTCTCCAGCCCTTCGACATCCCACTTAAGATGCGGATTCAGGCACAGCAGGATCGCTAACCCTTCACACCAACAATACATCATGAAATTACAAAACGCAGAGACGGATCGCCACACCGCAGGCACAGGCAGCAGCAGTTTAACGATCCCGGCGATAATGATTGGCACAGAACACGCAATCGTCACCAGAATTGTTAAAATGATGCTTAGCGGTAATGTTATTGCAGCGAGCAATCTCGACATGATGAGCTTTTTCAGGTGGTTAGCTTTAATGGACCCGCCGATGATACGGCGCTGGGGGCTGATTTTATCAGAAAAGTGACAAAATTATGGCGCTTTCATATCGTCAATAGACGGCTTTTCCCCTGAAGCAGAAGATTTCTCTAATATTGTGCGCTAATCAGGACTTATATCCACATAGACTAAATTGCCATCAGCAAGCTATTTTCATGCAGTGTTAGTTATTAACATTATGATATGTAATAATTTATTCTCAACGCGCACCTGCTTTTAGTATCTGTTTTTCATTTGAAGTGAAAATATTCACAAACTTATCCACAGTTTGAATTTTGCGAGCGATCCTCACGATCGCAAAATCTTTTCCTGTATCGAACCTGAATAACTGATGTTTTCATCCTTCTGTGGCATCCTTTACGCATAAATTGATTAAAGGCACGGACATTATGGTTCAGATCCCAGAAAACCCACTTATTCTCGTCGACGGCTCTTCTTACCTGTATCGGGCGTACCATGCGTTTCCTCCTCTGACCAATAGCGCAGGGGAACCTACCGGCGCGATGTACGGCGTGCTGAACATGCTGCGCAGCCTGATTCTTCAGTATCAGCCCACCCATGCGGCTGTCGTTTTTGATGCGAAAGGCAAAACCTTCCGCGATGAGCTGTTCGAACATTACAAATCTCATCGTCCGCCAATGCCTGACGATCTGCGTGCGCAGATTGAGCCACTGCACGCCATGGTGAAAGCAATGGGCCTGCCGCTGCTGGCCGTCTCTGGCGTGGAGGCTGACGACGTCATCGGTACGCTGGCGCGTGAAGCTGAAAAAATGGGCCGTCCGGTGCTGATCAGCACCGGTGATAAAGATATGGCGCAGCTGGTGACGCCAGGTATTACCCTGATCAACACCATGACCAACACCATTCTGGGACCAGAAGAAGTAGTCACTAAGTATGGCGTGCCGCCAGAGCTGATTATCGACTTCCTCGCGTTGATGGGCGACTCCTCGGATAACATTCCTGGCGTTCCTGGCGTCGGTGAAAAAACCGCGCAGGCGCTGCTTCAGGGGCTGGGTGGTCTGGACACGCTCTACGCGGAACCAGACAAAATCGCCGGACTTTCCTTCCGTGGCGCAAAAACCATGGCCGGGAAGCTGGAAGAGAACAAAGAGGTGGCTTATCTCTCCTATAAGCTGGCAACAATCAAAACCGATGTGGAACTGGAGCTGGGCTGTGAGCAGCTGGAAGTGCAACAGCCTTCCGCTGACGACCTGCTGAACCTGTTTAAGAAATACGAATTCAAGCGCTGGACCACTGACGTGGAAGCCGGTAAATGGCTGCAGGCTAAAGGGGCCAAACCTGCTGCTAAGCCGAAAGAGACGATTGTCGTTGATGCCGAAGATCAGGCGGAAGAAGAAGCCGCAGCGCTCTCCTTCGACAACTACGAAACCATTCTGGAAGAGTCACAGCTGATCGCCTGGATCGAGAAACTGAAAAAAGCGCCGGTCTTTGCCTTTGACACCGAAACAGACAGCCTCGACAACATCTCAGCCAATATGGTGGGATTGTCCTTTGCGACAGAGCCGGGTATTGCCGCCTACGTTCCCGTGGCGCACGACTACCTGGATGCGCCGGAGCAGATCTCCCGCGAGCGCGCGCTTGAGCTACTGAAGCCGATTCTGGAAGACGAAAAGGCGCTGAAGGTTGGTCAAAACCTCAAGTACGACCGCGGCATTCTGCAGAACTACGGCATTGAGCTGCGCGGGATTGCCTTTGACACTATGCTCGAATCCTACATTCTGGACAGCGTGGCGGGCCGTCATGATATGGATTCCTTATCTGACCGCTGGCTCAAGCACAAAACCATTACCTTTGAAGAGATTGCCGGTAAAGGGAAAAATCAGCTCACCTTTAACCAGATTGCTCTTGAAGAAGCAGGGCGCTACGCGGCGGAAGATGCCGACGTCACGCTGCAACTGCATCTGAAGATGTGGCCAAAACTGCAGAAGCACGAAGGTCCGCTGAACGTATTCCAGCATATTGAAATGCCGCTGGTGCCCGTGCTGTCCCGTATCGAACGCAATGGCGTTAAAATCGATCCAACGGTGCTGCATAACCACTCTGGCGAGCTCGCGCAGCGTTTGACCGAGCTTGAGCAAAAAGCGCACGACCTTGCCGGCGAGCCGTTTAACCTCTCTTCACCGAAACAGCTGCAAACTATCTTGTTTGAAAAGCAGGGCATTAAGCCGCTGAAGAAAACCCCTGGCGGCGCGCCGTCAACCTCTGAAGAGGTGCTGGAAGAGCTGGCGCTGGACTACCCGCTGCCAAAAGTGATTCTTCAGTACCGCGGTCTCGCGAAGCTGAAGTCTACCTACACGGACAAGCTTCCGCTGATGATCAACCCGAAAACGGGCCGCGTGCACACCTCATATCATCAGGCTGTGGCGGCGACCGGTCGTCTCTCGTCAACCGATCCCAACCTGCAGAACATCCCGGTACGTAACGAAGAGGGCCGCCGTATTCGCCAGGCTTTCATCGCACCAGAGGATTATCTGATTGTCTCGGCGGACTACTCGCAAATCGAACTGCGCATTATGGCGCACCTCTCCCGTGACAAAGGCCTTCTCAGCGCGTTTGCCGAAGGAAAGGATATTCACCGGGCGACAGCAGCCGAAGTCTTCGGTCTGCCGCTGGACAGCGTAACCAACGAACAGCGCCGCAGTGCAAAAGCGATCAACTTCGGTCTAATCTACGGCATGAGCGCGTTTGGCCTTTCACGCCAGCTAAACATTCCGCGCAAAGAGTCGCAGAAGTATATGGATCTTTACTTCGAGCGTTATCCGGGCGTTCTGGAATATATGGAACGCACCCGCGCGCAGGCGAAAGAGAAAGGTTACGTTGAAACCCTGGATGGCCGTCGTCTCTATCTTCCGGACATCAAATCCAGCAACGCGGCGCGCCGCGCTGGCGCAGAGCGTGCGGCGATCAACGCCCCGATGCAGGGTACCGCAGCGGACATCATCAAGCGCGCAATGATCGCCGTTGATGCCTGGCTGGAGAAAGAGAAGCCGCGCGTGAAAATGATCATGCAGGTACACGATGAACTGGTGTTTGAAGTGCACAAAGACGATCTCGATATTGTGTCGAAAAAGATCCATGAACTCATGGAAAGCAGCATGACGCTGGACGTGCCGTTGCTGGTGGAAGTGGGAAGTGGTGAAAACTGGGATCAGGCTCACTAAAGGTTCTGTGAATAACGCGCTTTTTATGTAAGTTAGCAACATAACAACGCGCGTTTTGTGACGATCATTAGAATTCCCTATGTAAAGAATGAAAAAAAACTACAAAAAGTGCTTTTTCTACAGCAAAAAAAGGGGTAGAGTTATCGACGTAGGGTACAGAGGTAAGATGTTCTATCTTTCAGACCTTTTACTTCACGTAATCGGATTTGGCTGAATATTTTAGCCGCCCCAGTCAGTAATGACTGGGGCGTTTTTTATTGCGGCAAAGAAAAGTTCGGGCAAAAAAAGCGCGGACATCGCCGCGCTCGGTATTACTCTTCTTCCGCTTCCGTCGCGGGTTCCAGCTCGTTAAACCAGCTGTCGAGCTTCTGACGCAGCTTGTCCACGCCCTGTTTTTTCAGCGAAGAGAAAGGCTCAACCTGTACATCGCCATTGAAGGCCAGTACCGCTTCGCGAACCATATTCACCTGCGCTTTACGCGCGCCGCTTGCCAGCTTGTCGGCTTTCGTCAGCAGCACCAGCACGGCGATATCGCTTGCTACGGCCCAGTCGATCATCTGCTGATCGAGATCTTTTAGCGGGTGACGAATATCCATCAGCACCACCAGACCTTTCAGGCACAGGCGTTTTTCCAGGTATTCGCCCAGCGCACGCTGCCACTTGATCTTCATCTCTTCAGGCACCTGCGCGTAGCCGTATCCCGGCAAGTCTACGAGGCGTTTGCCTTCAGCCACTTCAAAGAGGTTAATCAGCTGGGTACGGCCAGGTGTTTTTGAGGTACGCGCCAGGTTCTTCTGATTGGTCAGCGTATTCAGGGCGCTGGATTTCCCCGCATTTGAGCGGCCAGCAAATGCCACTTCAATACCGGTATCAGAAGGCAGGTGGCGAATATCGGGCGCACTGGTGACAAAATGCGTCTGTTGGTAGTTCCAGGTAGTCACGTGGTCGTCTCCAAAAATCGTAATCTGGAGGGATTATACCCGAATGCGGGCAAAAGGCTTTTCTCATTGCACGAGGCTTGCAGGCGAATGCCCAAACGGCTGTGAGAGATCGGCTAATGTTGTTATGGGAGATTTCAGAGAATTCGCAGGCGTCAAAAAATGCAAACTGTTTTAAATCATAATCTTATTTCCAGGTAATTATCTGAAAATCCGTATTTGTACCGTTTCGTTGCTTGTTAGTTTAACGGAACAAGGTAAAGTATGCGGCAAGGCGAGGAAGCCAACAGGAAATCGACTTAAGGATTAGGGTCAGGAGCGCCAGGAGGCGAAGACGCAGGATAGTCAGGACGACCAGCGCCTGGAGGCGTTTTAACAGGAAATGGAACCATACACGGACGGTATCAGCCAAAGGATAAACAGGGTGTGTTGTTGGTAAACATGGAATGTCTGACCCGTTAAGGGTTGTGAGTCAGGAAAAAAGGCGACAGATTGCTCTGTCGCCTTTTTTCTTTGCTTGCTTTCTGCTAGATTTCGCCGCAATTCTATACTGAAGAAAACGACTTTAAGATAAAACATCATGAAAAAACCAACCTCCGCTGCGGGCGCGAAACGCCCTGCAAAAGCACGCCGCAAAACGCGCGAAGAACTAAACCAGGAAGCGCGCGATCGCAAACGCGATAAGAAGCATCGCGGTCATGCTGCGGGTAGCCGTGCCAACGGCGGTGGTGCAGCGGGCGCTTCTGCAAAAGGCAAACAGCAGAAAGACCCTCGTATCGGCAGTAAAACTCCCATTCCACTGGGCGTGACAGACACCCCGGTCACTAAGCAGCACAAACCAAAGAGCGAGAAACCTATGCTTTCACCGCAGGCTGAGCTGGATATGCTGGAGAACGATGAGCGCCTGGACGCGCTGCTGGAACGTCTTGAAGAGGGTGAAACCCTGACCGCCGAAGAGCAGTCATGGGTAGATGCCAAACTGGACCGCATTGATGAGCTGATGCAGAAGCTGGGTCTGTCTTACGATGACGAAGACGACGAAGAGGAAGAAGAAAAGCAGGAAGATATGATGCGTCTTCTGAAAGGTGGAAACTAACATTTGCACCCGGCAGGCACGATAGTCCTGCTTATAACCCTTCCGGTTATATGTTATCTGGTGTGGTTATTCGTTAAACTACGGCGGTTGTCGCGGCGACAGAAGTGGCTGCGCACCCGAATGATGGCCCGCGATGGGGCCAGAACGGGCCGCCGTATACGAACGCGACACCAACGGAAGGAGTGAGCATGTCAGCACCAACTATCGACTGGGATTTGGCCCTAATCCAGAAGTATAACTATTCCGGGCCGCGTTATACCTCATACCCCACCGCGCTGGAGTTCTCCGATGCCTTCGGCGAGGAGGATTTTCAGCAGGCCGTCGCGCGCTATCCAGAGCGTCCGCTGTCGCTCTACGTCCATATTCCGTTCTGCCACAAGCTCTGCTACTTCTGCGGCTGCAATAAAATCGTGACCCGTCAGCAGCATAAAGCCGACCAATACCTCGATGCGCTCGAACAGGAAATTGTGCACCGCGCGCCGCTTTTTAAAGGTCGTCACGTCAGCCAGCTTCACTGGGGGGGCGGCACGCCAACGTATCTCAATAAGGCGCAAATAAGCCGCCTGATGACGCTGCTGCGCGGAAATTTCAATTTTAACGACGACGCTGAAATCTCGATCGAAGTCGATCCGCGTGAAATTGAGCTGGATGTACTGGATCACTTACGCGCCGAAGGCTTTAATCGTCTGAGCATGGGCGTGCAGGATTTCAATAAAGAGGTGCAGCGTCTGGTCAACCGCGAGCAGGACGAGGAATTTATCTTCGCCTTACTCAACCACGCGCGCGACATCGGCTTTACCTCGACCAACATCGACCTGATTTACGGCCTGCCAAAGCAGACGCCGGAGAGCTTCGCCTTCACGCTGAAGCGCGTGGCTGAACTTAGCCCAGACCGCCTGAGCGTCTTTAACTATGCGCACCTGCCGACGCTATTTGCCGCCCAGCGCAAAATCAAAGATGCCGATCTGCCTTCTGCCCAGCAGAAGCTGGATATCCTGCAGGAAACTATCACCTCTCTGACGGAGAGCGGCTATCAATTTATCGGCATGGATCACTTTGCCCGTCCGGATGACGAGCTGGCGATTGCCCAGCGTGACGGCGTTCTGCACCGCAACTTCCAGGGTTACACCACTCAGGGCGATACCGATCTGCTCGGCATGGGTGTCTCCGCCATCAGCATGATCGGTGATAGCTACGCGCAGAACCAGAAAGAGCTGAAGCTCTACTACCAGCAGGTTGATGCAACCGGCAACGCGCTATGGCGCGGCATCGCGCTGACCCGTGACGACTGCATTCGTCGTGATGTGATTAAGGCGCTTATCTGCAACTTCCGTCTCGACTTTAGCGAGGTGGAAGCGCAGTGGGATCTGACATTCAGCGAATATTTTGCGGAAGACCTGAAGCTGATTGCGCCGCTGGCGAAAGACGGGCTGGTGGATGTGTCGGAGAACGCGATTGAGGTCACGCCGAAAGGGCGTCTGTTGATCCGTAATATCTGCATGTGTTTTGACGCGTATCTGCGCCAGAAGGCGCGTATGCAGCAGTTTTCACGGGTGATTTAAGGCGCAAAGCCGGGTAAGGCGAAGCCGCTACCCGGCTTTTACATTTCAACCTGCTAGCTAAACAGCCCAACCAGCGCCGCACATAATACCGCAGCAACAGCGGTTTGCGGCGTGTGGCTTTCAGCTGCTCCGCTCGACAGTAAAGTCACTAATGATTCCAGCATGATGATTCCCCCAATTTCCGGGCACGATCATACAAAACTCATCGGAACAGTAAAGCGCAAAATAACGGCAATTTGCGCTCAATTAATAACCTTTACACAGCGGTGTACGATCACTCCATTCCCAGCTCTTTCAGCTTGCGCGTCAGGGTATTACGTCCCCATCCCAGCAGGCGCGCGGCTTCCTGCTTATGGCCCTGCGTATGACGAAGCGCGGTGGTCAACAGCGTACGCTCCATCTCTGGCTGAGCCTCAGACAGCAGGTTTTGATGACCGGAACGCAGCGCGCGGTCGGCCCACTGCGCCAGCAGCGTTGCCCAGCTGTCCGGCAGCGCGTGCCCGGTGCTGCTTTCGGGCGCGGTGGCCTCAAACAGTTCGGCAGGGAGATCCTGAATTAACACTTCCTGTCCGGCGGCCATCACGGTCAGCCAGCGGCAGGTGTTTTCCAGTTGGCGTACGTTGCCCGGCCACGCCAGACGGGTGAGGGCGGCATCGGTTTCAGGATGAAGCTGCTTGGCTTCCACGCCCAGCTCGCGGGCCGCCACCTGCAGGAAATGACGCGCCAGGCGCGGGATATCTTCCCGACGCTCGCGCAGCGGCGGCAGGTGGACGCGGATCACGTTCAGGCGATGGAATAAATCCTCACGGAATTTGCCCTCCTGCACGCGCAGCTCCAGGTTCTGGTGCGTCGCGGCGATAATACGCACGTCCACCTTCACCGGCGCATAGCCGCCCACGCGGTAAAACTGCCCGTCGGCCAGCACGCGCAGCAGGCGAGTTTGAACGTCCAGCGGCATATCGCCGATCTCGTCCAGGAACAGCGTGCCGCCGTCAGCCTGCTCAAAGCGCCCCTGGCGAATGGTATTCGCGCCGGTAAACGCCCCTTTTTCGTGGCCGAACAGCTCGGACTCAATCAAATCCTTCGGGATCGCCGCCATATTGAGGGCGATAAACGGCGCTTTTGCCCGCGGGCTGTGGCGATGTAACGCATGCGCCACCAGCTCTTTACCTGTACCCGATTCCCCGTTAATCAACACGCTGATGGACGAGCGGGACAGACGGCCAATAATGCGAAACACGTCCTGCATCGCCGGCGCTTCGCCGATGATGTCAGTGGTTGGCCCAAAATCGGGTGCGTGGCGCGGCTGTTGTTGCTCCTGGTAGTGGCTAATCGCGCGCTCAACCAGCGCCACCGCTTCGTCGATATCAAACGGTTTGGGCAGGTAATCGAACGCCCCTTGCTGATAGGCGCTCACCGCGGCATCCAGGTCGGAATGAGCCGTCATTATGATGACCGGAAGCATAGGATGGCGCTGTTTGATCTGCTTTAACAGCGCCAGCCCGTCCATGCCCGGCATGCGAATATCCGACAGCAGAACGTCCGGCGTTTTGGTGGTGAGTGCGTCGAGCACCTCGCTGCCGCTCTCAAACGTCGTGCAGCTTAAACCTGCCCCTGTGAGCGCGCGTTCAAGCACCCAACGGATGGAGCTATCGTCATCGACTACCCAGACTATCCCTCGTTGCATAAACGTCACCTTTATTTTTTAATCGGCAGGAAAACCGAAAACTCGGTATGTCCCGGCCAACTGGTAAATTCAATTTTTCCGGAGTGCTGATCGATCAAGCTGCGGGCGATAGATAAGCCCAGTCCCGTACCGCCTTCGCGCCCGCTTACCATTGGGTAGAACAGGGTGTCCTGCAGATGAGAAGGAATGCCAGGCCCGTTATCCTCAACGTCGATGCGTGCCGCCAGACGATAGCGCACGCCGTGCAGCGTAAGCTGGAAGGCGGTGCGGGTGCGTAAAATAATCTCGCCGCCTTCCGGCCCCAGCGCCTGCAGGGCATTGCGCACAATATTCAGCAGAACCTGCTCAATCTGGTCCGGGTCATGCGCCAGTTCCGGCAGGCTTGGGTCGTAATCACGCACCAGCGTGACGTTCTCCGGCAGCTCCATAGAGACGAGCTTCACCACCCGTTCAGCGACTTTATGAATGCTTTCTGAAACGTGCATACCCGGCTGCTGCGGCCCGAGCAGGCGATCGACCAGGTTACGCAGGCGGTCCGCCTGCTCAATGATGACGTTGGTATATTCCGCCAGCGCAGGGTCGGGCAGGGCTTTGGTCAGAAGCTGCGCCGCGCCGCGTAACCCACCCAGCGGGTTTTTGATTTCATGCGCCAGACCGCGCACCAGGTCACGGGCGGCAATTTGCTGCGCATGCTGAAGCTGCTCCTGGCTCAGGCGACGCTGATTATCCATCGGCGCCATTTCCAGCAGGATCAGTCCTTCCGGCAAACGTTGCGCAGTAAGGGAAAGAATATGTGAGCGCCCGTCGATCACCAGCGTGACTTCGTTATCGGTGAACCCCTGACCGGCCTGCAAACTTTCCTGCATCAGGCCAATATTCAGCGAGAAATAGCTCAACAACTCAGGAAGCGGGGTGCCAAACAGTTTGCGTGAACTCTGGGCGAGCAGCTGTTGCGCCGCCGGGTTGGCGTAATGGACGGCCAGCTCGTCGTCGACCAGCAGGATGCTGTTAATCAAAGAATTGAGGATCTGCCCAGCATCGGGCAGCGTGCCAGTTGCCATTCAGCAGTCTCCTGGAGTCGTTGCACTGTTTTAGTGCAGTATAGCGGTTTCAGCGTAAAAAGCGCGTGAGATCAGGTTGTTGGTGGAGAAAAAAGCCCATCCGGAGATGGGCTAAAAGTTTCCACGGCAACTACCCCCGGCGCTTTTGACGCCGGGTAAAACAACTAAATTAAACGCTGTAGTACAGTTCGAACTCAACCGGATGCGGAGTCATACGCACGCGGTCGTTCTCTTCAGTACGCAGGGCGATGTAAGCATCGATAGCGTCGTCAGTGAATACGCCACCCGCAGTCAGGAACTCGCGGTCTGCATCCAGCGCCTGCAGGGCTTCTTCCAGAGAGCCAGCAACCTGTGGGATCTCTTTCGCTTCTTCTGGCGGCAGGTCGTACAGGTTTTTGTCCATCGCTTCGCCTGGGTGGATCTTGTTCTTGATACCGTCCAGACCGGCCATCAGCAGCGCTGCGAAGCACAGGTATGGGTTAGCCGCTGGGTCCGGGAAGCGCACTTCGATACGACGCGCTTTTGGAGACGCCACCACCGGGATACGGATGGAAGCAGAACGGTTACGCGCAGAGTAGGCCAGCATAACTGGCGCTTCGTAGCCCGGGACCAGACGCTTGTAGGAGTTAGTGGTTGGATTCGCCAGGGCGTTGATCGCTTTAGCGTGTTTGATAACACCACCGATGTAATACAGCGCCTGCTCGGACAGACCGGCATATTTGTCGCCAGAGAACAGGTTGGTACCGTTCTTGGACAGAGACATGTGGCAGTGCATACCGGAACCGTTGTCGCCAAACATTGGTTTTGGCATGAAGGTCGCGGTTTTACCGAAACGGTGCGCAACGTTGTGCACAACGTATTTGTAGATCTGAATTTCGTCCGCTTTTTTGGTCATGGTGTTGAAGCGGGTTGCCACTTCGTTCTGACCCGCAGTCGCCACTTCGTGGTGGTGCGCTTCAACAACCAGGCCCATCTCTTCCATCACCAGACACATGGTGGAACGGATGTCCTGTGCAGAGTCGACCGGAGGAACCGGGAAGTAACCGCCTTTCACACCAGGACGGTGACCTTTGTTACCACCTTCGTATTTGGTGGAAGAGTTCCATGCGCCTTCGATGTCGTCGATAGCCACGTGGGAGCCAGAAATAGAGGCACCGAAGCGGATGTCGTCGAACAGGAAGAACTCTGGCTCTGGCCCGAACAGAACGGTGTCCGCGATGCCGGTAGAACGCAGGTACTCTTCAGCGCGTTTTGCGATAGAACGTGGGTCGCGGTCGTAGCCCTGCAGCGTGCCTGGCTCGAGGATGTCGCAGCGGATGATCAGGGTTGGTTCTTCGAAGAACGGATCAATGACCGCAGTGGTTGCGTCTGGCATCAGAACCATGTCGGATTCGTTAATGCCTTTCCAGCCACCAATGGAGGAGCCGTCAAACATTTTGCCTTCTTCAAAGAATTCGGCGTTCACCTGATGAGCAGGGATTGTGACGTGCTGTTCTTTACCTTTGGTATCGGTGAAGCGCAGATCAACAAACTTCACTTCATGTTCGTTCAGCATCGTCAAAACGTGTTCAGCGGACATACTTAACTCTCCAGATTGGTCATTGTCGTCGTGGTAACGAGGTCTTCAATTTCTGTTGGTACTGGCTGTTGCCATGTATTTTTTATAAAGCGAAATCTGTGCCAACTTTTAAAACACCCCAAAAAGGCGTTATCATGCGCACCATAGTGCAAAAGGGCTGCACCATGATGGATTTGTTGCACCAGTATAGTGCTTCAATGTGAACATTAAGCACCATATTGGTGCAATTTACGTTAAAGTGCCCTTTTACCGCTCCGTGAAAGCGATCACAAAGCATCTCTGCAATACTTGTTTGCGGGGGATGTTTGTGATCCTGTTTTGTAGTGCGATTAATCCGTGTACAATAACGCGCTATTTCTAAATGCCTGAGGCAAAGTTGTGATCGAAAATTTGCGTAACATCGCCATCATCGCGCACGTTGACCATGGTAAAACTACCCTGGTTGATAAGCTGCTGCAGCAATCCGGTACGTTTGATGCTCGTGCCGAAACCCAAGAACGCGTGATGGACTCCAACGATTTGGAGAAAGAGCGTGGGATTACCATCCTCGCGAAAAACACCGCGATTAAATGGAATGACTACCGTATCAACATCGTTGATACCCCAGGGCACGCCGACTTCGGTGGTGAAGTTGAACGTGTAATGTCCATGGTAGACTCCGTTCTGCTGGTCGTTGACGCAATGGATGGCCCAATGCCACAGACGCGCTTCGTGACCAAAAAAGCTTTTGCCCATGGTCTGAAGCCAATCGTTGTTATCAACAAAGTTGACCGCCCTGGCGCGCGTCCTGACTGGGTTGTTGACCAGGTCTTCGACCTGTTCGTTAACCTCGACGCGACCGACGAGCAGCTGGACTTCCCTATCGTTTACGCCTCTGCGCTGAACGGTATCGCAGGTCTGGACCACGAAGACATGGCTGAAGACATGACCCCGCTGTATCAGGCGATTGTTGACCGTGTTCCTGCGCCAAACGTTGATCTGGAAGGCACCCTGCAGATGCAGATCTCCCAGCTCGACTACAACAACTACGTTGGCGTAATCGGCATTGGCCGTATCAAGCGCGGTAAAGTGAAGCCTAACCAGCAGGTCACTATCATCGATAGCGAAGGCAAAACCCGTAACGGTAAAGTCGGTAAAGTCCTGACTCACCTGGGTCTTGAGCGTATCGAGAGCGACATCGCTGAAGCGGGCGACATCATCGCGATCACCGGTCTGGGTGAACTGAACATCTCCGACACCATCTGCGATCCGCAGAACGTCGAAGCACTGCCAGCCCTGTCCGTTGATGAACCAACCGTATCCATGTTCTTCAACGTCAACACCTCTCCGTTCTGTGGTAAAGAAGGTAAGTTCGTTACCTCTCGTCAGATCCTTGACCGTCTGAACAAAGAGCTGGTGCACAACGTTGCGCTGCGCGTTGAAGAAACCGAAGACGCTGATGCATTCCGCGTTTCTGGTCGTGGTGAACTGCACCTGTCTGTTCTGATCGAAAACATGCGTCGTGAAGGTTTCGAGATGGCGGTTTCCCGTCCGAAAGTAATCTTCCGTGAAATCGATGGCCGTAAACAAGAGCCGTTCGAAAACGTAACGCTGGACGTAGAAGAGCAGCACCAGGGTTCTGTGATGCAGGCACTGGGCGAACGTAAAGGCGACCTGAAAAACATGAATCCAGACGGCAAAGGCCGCGTACGTCTCGACTACGTGATCCCAAGCCGTGGCCTGATCGGCTTCCGTTCTGAGTTCATGACCATGACCTCCGGTACCGGCCTGCTGTATTCCACCTTCAGCCACTACGACGACGTTCGTCCGGGCGAAGTGGGCCAGCGTAACAACGGCGTACTGATCTCCAACGGTCAGGGTAAAGCGGTTGCGTTTGCGCTGTTCGGTCTGCAGGATCGCGGTAAGCTGTTCCTGGGTCACGGTGCTGAAGTTTACGAAGGCCAGATCATCGGTATTCACAGCCGTTCTAACGACCTGACGGTAAACTGCCTGACCGGTAAGAAGCTGACCAACATGCGTGCGTCCGGTACTGACGAAGCAACGGTTCTGGTTCCACCGATCAAGATGACCCTGGAGCAGGCTCTGGAGTTCATTGATGATGACGAACTGGTAGAAGTGACTCCACAGTCAATTCGTATCCGTAAACGTCACCTGACCGAGAACGATCGTAAACGTGCTATGCGCGGTGCAAAAGAAGACTAATACGGTCAATCCGTAGTAAAAAAAGCCGCTGAGAAATCAGCGGCTTTTTTATTAGAACGAATAACGTAACCCCAGGCGGATCCTGTACTGCTCGCGGTTGTAATCATTCCATCTGTCCAGCCACTGGAGTTCGAGGTACGGCAGCCAGTTTCTGTCGATCTTATAGCTGAACTTGTTGGTAATTTCCCAGTGATGGTCTTTGCCATTTTTGCTGTGGTAATCATTTATCCGCTGGAAAAAATGCGGCTCAAAGGTGTAGAAAAACGCATCCGTCACCTTGAAATTCCAGTAGTTGGCAAATTCGTGCGTGTCGTTCTTATCCATCTGCCCGTTATAGTCCGGCGTATCGTAATTGTTATGGTTATAGCGATAGCGGAACGTCAGATTAAACCCGTCCGTGAATTTATAGTTGGTATCTAAATAAACCGCGCCACCCGAACCGGCGCTGCTGTCGTTGATCAACCCGCCCGGCTGGAAGGTGAGTTTGTCCGTCGGTTTAAAGAGCGGATACCACCCCTCTATTTCGTTATAGCTGTGCTTGAGCTCATCCCACCTCCCCACGTTGTAGGCGTTGGTGAACATCAACCCCGCGCCCATATCGAAGTTATAGCCGGCACGCAGGATCACTTCGTGCAGCTCAGAGGCCGTATTGTAGGCTTCACGGGTTTCAACATAGGCCCCGGCGAATACCGGGCAGGACACAGACGACACGATCAGTACAGTGATGATTCTTTTCATAATTTGTCCATGTATCAGGTACAGAAGGGCCTCCCTCCTGATGAACAGGAAGGAAATACTGGCCGAATTATTGTTATAAAGTGACTGCTGACGCTTTATTGTTGGGTGTTATCTCAGGGGTATTCGCTGACTGTTTTTTCCGTTTTCCAATCTCCTCGATAATAAAGGCGAAGCGCGCTTCGTTGAGTTTATAAAACAGCCCCATGGTCACGGCGGCGACGATTGCCAGGCCGCACGGCCAGAGGAAAATAAGCTGACGCAAACCCAGCAGCGTGCCCGCGCTCTGCACCGCATGAGGAACGTAACCGATCTGGGTCAGCATGATGCCGGGCAGGAAGCCGGCGAGAGCGGCGGAGATTTTGCGCGAGAAGGTGTAGCCGGTGTAAACCGATCCCTCGGCGCGAATGCCGGTTTTCCACTCGCCGTAATCAACGGTATCCGGCACCAGCGCCCAGTTCAGGCTGTTCACAAACGCGGTGCCGAAAAAGGCCATGCAGGAAAACAGCACGAACAGCAGGGAGCTGGTTCCCCAGAAGAAGTTCAGCACGTCGCCCACCGCCCACAGCGCCAGCCCGCCCAGATAGACGGGCTTCTTGCCAAAGCGCTTCACCGCGCCGGGCACCAGAAACACGCCAATCAGAATGCAGCCCATGCTGAAAAAGCCCATCCACGACAGCAGATGCAGATCGTTCAGCACGTACTGGGTGTAATAGACCTGAATCGCCAGCTTGATGTTGAACGCGGCGAGAGTACACAGGTTGGCAATGCACAGCACCAGCAGCGGCGGATTGCGAAAAATCGCGCAGAACGATTTAAGAATGCCGGGCTTATGGTGATCGGGCGTTATCTCGACATAGCGCTCTTTCACCCCGCTGTAGCACCACCACATGCAGAACAGGCCGCCGGTGACGAACACCAGCGCAGCCACTAGATAGCCGAGGGAGGGTTGGTGGACGAACAGCGCCTGAATGGGCATAAAGCCGACTGTGCAGAGCAACAGCCCCACCGTTGCGCCGCCCTGACGCCACGCGGCAAGCTGCGCGCGCTCGTTCGGGTTTTTGGTGATGGCAGGGACCATCGCACCGTAGGCGCAGTTCATCAGGCTGTAGCAAAGCCCAAACATCATGAAGAGCACGGTGGCGATGGCCGTTTTGACCGTAAGGCTAAAGTCGTTGGCCATAAACTGCGCCGTGGCAACCAGCGCCACCGGGACGGAGGCATACAAAATGAATGGCCGGAATTTTCCTCGCGCGCCAATGTTTCGCCGGGAGTCCAGCAGCACCCCGGTCAGCATGTCGGTAAAGGCGGTAAAAAACTTCGCCACCAGGAAAATAATGCCGCCGTAGAACGCGGGCATCCCCAGTTCATCGGTATAAAACTTCAGCAGGTATAGCGTGCCAATACACAGCATCAGATTCGAGCCAAAATCGCCCATCCCGTAGGCGCACTTCTCTCGCAGGCTCAATTTCAGGGTTAACGGATCAGTATTGTGTATCATGGTCGATCCTCAGAGCGCCCCGCAGGGCGCTCTATCACGTCATTTAGGCCGTACGTTTGCGCAGTTCGATCTCTTCCACGATGCGCACATACATCTTCTCGTTGAGGTTGTAGAAGCAGCCCATCGCCACGATGGTGATGACCGCCAGCAGGCTCGGATAGATAAATATCAGCTGCCGCAGCCCTTCAACCGTCCCGGCGGACTGCACCACGTTGGGCACATAGCCGATCTGCGTGAGCATGATCCCCGGGAAGAAGCCCGCCAGCGCCTGCGAGACCTTACGGAAGAAAGTAAAGCCGGTGTAGACCGTCCCTTCGGAGCGCACGCCGGTGCGCCACTCGCCGTATTCCACGGTATCGGATACCAGCGCCCAGTTCAGGCTGTTCACAAACGCGGAGCCGAAGAACGCCAGGCAGGAAAACGCCACAAAGCTCACCGAGCCGCCGCCGAAGAAGTAGTTGAGCAGGTCGCCCGCCACCCAAATTGCCAACCCGCTGATGTAGACCTTTTTCTTGCCGAAGCGCCGCACCGCGCCGGGCATCATAAAGACGCCGATAAAAATACAGCCCATGCTGAAGAAGCCCATGTACGACAGCAGGATCGGGTCGTTCAGCACGTACTGCGTGTAGTAGACCTGAATGGCGAGCTTAACGTTAAACGCGCCCAGCGTGCACAGGTTCGCGATACACAGGATAAACAGCGGGCGGTTCCCGGCAATGGCGCGAAACGACTGCAGCAGCCCCGGCTTTTGCGCCGGGTTAGCGGGCTGCGTCTCGACGTAACGCTCGGTGACGCCCTTATAGCACCACCACATAAAGAACAGCCCGAACAGCGAGAAGAGGGTGGCGGCAAAGATGTAGCCAAGCTGGTCGTTACCCTCAATCAGGTTCATCACTGGGACAAAACCCACCGTACAGAGCAGCAGGCCGAGCGTGGCGCCGCCCTGACGCCAGGCCGCCAGCGAGGCGCGCTCATCCGGGTTTTTGGTGATGGCGGGCACCATCGCGCCGTAAGAGCAGTTCATCATGCTGAAGAACAGGCCGTACAGCATGAACAGCACCGTTGCCATCACCGTTTTGCCGGTCATCTCAAATGGCGTACCGACGAAGTTGGCAATCGCCAGTAAGGTCACCGGGAAGGCGGCATACAGTACGAACGGGCGGAATTTCCCTTTCGGGCCAATCTTGCGCCGGGAGTCGAGCATGATTCCGGTGCCCATATCGGTGAAGGCGGTAAAGAACTTCGCAATCAGGAAGATGATTCCGCCGTAGGTGCCCGGCAGCCCCAGCACGTCGGTGTAAAACTTCAGCAGATAAAGCGTGCCGATATCCAGCAGGATGTTAGAGCCGAGATCGCCCATCCCGTAGGCGAGTTTTTCTTTAAACGGCAGGCGTAGGGTTGCCGGATCGGAAGTATGTTGACTCATTATTGTTCTCCGTCTGCCCGCAGGTTTCCCTGCGGGCGAGCCTTATCAGATATCACGTAAGGTGCTAAACAGATCTGCCCATTCGCTGTGCTGGCGATAGAAGACCGGCGGCTTGCCGATCGGGGCATCTACGGTCACGTCGCCGCCCTGGCAGATTTCCCCCGTCCACGCATTGACCCAGCTGTCCTGCGGCAGATAGAGCGACCAGTCCCGGCGGCCCTCTTCATGAACCGGTGCCACCAGCAGGTCGCGGCCAAACAGGTACTGGTATTTCAGCGTGTAGGCGCGCGCGTCGTCCTCGTAGTGCAGGAACAGCGGACGCATCACCGGCAGGCCGCTTTTCGCGTTCTGCGCAACCGCAGCTTTGATGTACGGCTTCAGGGTGGTGAACACGGTGGTCATGCGCGCAAAGTGCGCGATGGTTTCCGCATCGCCGTCGAACTGCCAGTTGTCGCCAGGGCGGTTGCCCTCGTGGGTACGCATCATCGGCGTAAAGGCGCTGAAGTCGCACCAGCGCAGCAGCAGCTCCTTGCTGCGCTTCATCTCGAACAGGGTGGTATAGCCGCCGATGTCGCTGTGGTGCAGGCCATGCCCGGTCATCGCCAGCGAAAGGGCCGCAGGCACGACGGACGCCAGGCCGTCGTCCAGGCTCCAGTCGACGTTCTGATCCCCCGCCCACATCATCACCGAGTGCTTCTGGCTGCCGGTGTAGCCCGCGCGCATGAAGAACAGGATCTCCCCGAGCTTGCCGGTTTCCTGGAGCGCCTCGTAGTTACATTTGGCCCACAGGGCAGGCCAGGCGTTATGCATGATCTCCGCGCTCACGCCGTTGTGCAGGAAGGTATCGGTCGGCAGATATTCCCCGAAATCGGCCATCCAGCCGCCGCAGCCCAGTTCGATCAGGTTCTTTTTAATGACCTCTTTGTACCAGCCGTAGGCTTCCGGGTTGGTCAGGTCGATAACGCCCGCGTAGAACTCGCCGAATTCAACGTGGTAGTCCTCGCCGTTGGCGTTTTTGGTCAGATAGCCGCGTTTCGCCGCCTCTTCGCAGAGATCTTTATCGCTGGCGACGTACGGGTTGATATAGGAGAGGAATTGTACGCCCTCCTGCTTCCACTGCCCGATCTGCTCGTCAAGTTGCGGATAGAGCTCGCTGTTCCACTTCCAGTTCCACATCACGCGTTTGCCGAAGGAGGTCATGCGGATGCCGGACCAGTCCTGCGCCCAGATGCCGTTCACCTTCACGCCGCCCTCGCGCATAGCGTCGAGCTTCTGCTGGCACACCTCGGTGCCGCCCTGAATGCCCAGCGTCACGCCGTCGTACACCCAGTCCGGCAGCTCCGGCTGACGTCCCAGCAGGCCGGTCAGTTTTTCCAGCAGATCGACGTAGGTTTCCGCACATTCGAAGCGCAGCGTGGCGTTATCTTCCCAGAACGCCAGCTCGTGGAAGTCCGGTGCGCTGAAGTCAAAGTTCATGTAGCAGCTGTTATCCACGTGGCAGTAGTACTTCTGGGTGCTCACGAAGGTAGGCTGCGGGAAGAAGGTCCAGTAGTAGTCACCACCCGCGTTCTCTTTGCAGTCGGCCTGCCAGGTGACGTAGGTCTGCTTGTTGCGCCCCACGCCCTGCTCGCTGGTCCAAAGCGGGAACGGCTTGCCGCGCAGATCGAAATACGAGAATTGCTCGCCGCAGCCGTAGATATGATCTTCCGGCTGCGCCGCCAGCCGCAGCCAGATGCGGTTATGGCTGGCGGCATCATTTTTCAGCTTCAGCTCCAGACGGCCTTCCGCATCCACGCCCACCAGCAGCGTCGCGCTCACCGCATCGCCGCGTGTAAAGCGGATGGCCCAGCCCGCGCTTTGCTGCGAGACGGTCGCGTCCGTCAGGGCAATCTTTTCGTTGAGCTTGTCTTTAATGCTGAAATTGCCGCGAAACATCTCGATATCGGCTTCGCCTGCGCCGATCCACAGGCAAGGCGCTTCTTCGGAGTGGGACAAAATCAGACGATCCTGCCAGCGCAGGGTGAAGCCACGTTCGTTATTTTTCAGGTCAATATTGTGTAGGGTACGCATAAAAACTCCGTCTTTATTATTTGGCCTGGCTGTCCAGCAATCCGGCGGCGACGGCAGGCGCTAAGCCCGGCGCCAGCGGCAGGCGGGGGATCACCAGGCAGTGCAGCAGATGGTAAATATCCTGCTTGCCGTCCCAGACTTTGGTGGTCACTTCGTTATTGGTGTCCAGCTCCTGCCACCAGGAACCGTTTTCGTAATCCATCAGGTACTTGATGCAGTAATCCCACCACTTCTGATACCAGGCTTCGTACTGCGCTTCGCCGGTCACGGTATAGAGGGCATAGGCCGTGCCCATCGCCTCGACGATTGGCCAGCGCACGCGTTCGCGGACGATAGGCTTACCGTCCCAGCCCACGGAATAGACAAACCCGTCGGCGCCGTCGGGTGCCCAGGCGTCGCGGATGGTGGCGTGGAACAGGCCTTTCGCATCTTCCAGCAGCCATTCAGGTGGCGTTTCAAAGCGCGCTTCCAGCGCGGCGCGCAGGTGCAGCATCAGGCGGCCCCACTCAATCCAGTGTCCCGGCGTGCCGCCGTAGGCGCGGAAGCGGTGAGCAGGGTTATCGATGTTGTAATCGCGGATCGGGTTCCAGCCGGTGTCGAAATGCTCGTTAACGCGATACTCACCTTTGCGCGCCACGTCGTGAATAATCACCGAGGCGATGCGCAGGGCGCGGTCGAGCCATTTCCGGTCGTGGGTTACGTCATAGACAATCAGGAAGGCTTCCACGGCGTGCATGTTGGCGTTACCGCCGCGGTAATCTTCCGTTTTGCTGAAGGCTTCATCCCAGGACTCGAGGCACATTTGCTCCTGTTCGCTCCAGAAGTAGCGCTCAATCACCTCGATGGCATCGTCCAGCAGCTTGCGTGCCTGCGGGTGGCCGGTGGTGACGGCGCTCGCCGCGCCCAGCAGGACGAAAAAGTGCTGATAGCCCTGCTTGGAGGCGTCAATGACGCCTTCATCGTTTACGCAGGCGTACCAGCCGCCGTGCTGCTTGTCGCGCAGCGGACCGTTGAGGGCGTTAATGCCGTGCTCAACCAGGGCATACGCGCCGGGACGGCCCATGTTCGCCGCCACCGCGTACACGTGCAGCATGCGGGCGGTGATCCAAAGATGGGTGCCCATATCGCTGCGAACTTGCCCGTTATTGCCCAGCCAGCCAAAGCCGGTCGGTACGGCGGCGTTTTTGCCGAAATCGAGAATGCGGTCGGTCTCTTGTTCGAGCCAGCGGTTGTGGCTCAGGGTGTTAAACCATTTCATGTTCGGGTCCTTTCTTAACGGCGAGCCATCATTTCGTCGACGATCTCACCCAGACGCTGAAGTTTTGGTACGGAAATATCACGCAGCATCAGCTCGGTATCCGGCAGGCCAATCACCGATGACCAGACGGCGCGACCGGCTAAAAAGCCCGATGCCCCTGCCTGCATCGCCACGCTCACGGCGCGCGGGAACAGCTTATCGTCCACGCCGGAGGAGAGGATCACCCACGGCATAGCGATGTTCTCGTTCAGCTTCTGCGAGGCCGTCAGCAGTTCCTGCTGCGTGCCCTTACCAAACAGCGGCATCTCCACCTTATAGAGGTCGGCACCGCTGTCGCCCAGCTCTTTAGCCGCATCGATAATCGCCTGTTCGCGGTTAAATTCGGCTCCGCGACGCGGCGGACGCACCACCGGCTCGATAATGCTCAGCAGCCCGTTGTCGTGGCACAGCGTATTGAATGCTTTAACCATCTCCAGGCGCTGCTGCGGATCTTCATCGCTACGCCACAGCACCAGCAGCTTGAGCGCCTTGCCGCCGTCGCGTTTGACCGCCTGCGCGTCGATGCTTTTGTCGATCACCACGCTGTCGACCGGAATACCGTTCCCCGGAATAAACTCGTCGGCCGCCACAATCATCGCGCAGCTGTTGGCTACGGCCTGCTGCTCGACAATCTGGCGATAGCAGAACTGCTGGTCGACGAGAATGGCAGAGGCGTATGGCGACAGAATCTTCGCCGCGTTGACCTTAAAATCCGTCAGGTGCTGGTCGGTTACCGGCACCGGCGCGCCTGCGGCGGCAAACATCAGGCGCATCGCTTCGCGCTGATCCACGGCCAGCATTGCAAAACCGCCGGAAGGTCGGGTGATATCTTTCAGGGTGTACATCGTCATTCCTCAGTCCTTTCGTATCAGTGTGATTTTTTCAGCCCGGCAGATGCGCGAACCTGTTCAAGAATGGCCGTCCAGTCTTCGCGCCCGCGCCCGGCGGCGCGTGCCTGGTTGTAAACTTCGCGGGACGCCGCGCCCAGCGGCATCGGAACGTGGAGCTGGTTAGCCACGTCCAGGGCGATCCCCAGATCTTTATGCGCAAGGTCGATCATGAAGGCGGGTGAAAGATCGCCTTTCAGCACCTTGTTCGGCCATGAGGTGGTGAAGTGGCCTTTACCCGCCGGCGTGCCGTTCATCACCTTCAGCGCCACGTCAAAGGAGAGGCCAAGCGCTTCACACAGCACGGCCGCCTCGGCGGAAAGCGCGTTCAGGGCGATGCTCATGTAGTTATTGATGAGCTTAACGCGGATGCCCATGCCCGGCCCGCCGGCGTTAATCAGCTCATTGCCCATCGCCATTAAGACGGGGGTGGCGCGTTCCACCTGCTGCGCGGTGCCGCCCGCCAGCAGGAGCAGCGTGCCGGCGATGGCATGGTCAGACGTGCGTCCCACGGGCACGTCCATCAGGCTGAAGCCGCGCTCAGCCATGTCGCGGATCAGCGCGTCGGTTTGCAGCGGGTGAATGGTGGACATATCAATCACCAGCGCGTCGCGGGATAACCCTTCGCACACGCCGTGCTCGCCGAACAGGACGCTGCGCACCAGGTCGCCGTTTGGCAGCATGGTAATGACGAATTCGGCGTCCGTTGCGGCCTGAGCGGGCGTAGCCGCCGCCCGTGCGCCGCTCTCTACCAGCGCCTGAACCGCCTGCGGGTTCACGTCAAACACGTTAAGCTGGTGGCCTTGCTTCAACAGATTCTTCGCCATTGGCGCGCCCATCAGCCCTAAACCGATAAATGCGATTGCTGACATGCCTCTCTCCTGTCACATCGTGTCAATTTCTGCGCGTTTGTGTTGTCTGTTTTTGATCGTATTTGTAATTTATAGTCAAAAAATTGACACGGGTCACTTTTTAAACATTTGGTGAAATTAAAATGAAGGCATCAGAAATCGCAGAAGGAATCACCATGACTCGCATCGTTTGTGTCGGCATTACCGTGCTGGATCGCATCTGGTATCTCGATGATTTACCTAAGGAAGGTGGGAAATATGTCGCAAAGGACTATACGGAAGTGGGGGGCGGCCCGGCGGCCACGGCGGCGGTGGCCGCGGCAAAACTGGGTGCGGAAGTGGATTTTATTGGCCGGGTGGGGGACGACGATACCGGCAGACGGCTGCTGGCGGAGCTGGAATCCCTGGGGGTGAACACCCGCTATACACGCGTGTTTAAAGGTGCCCGCTCGTCACAATCCGCGGTGCTGGTGGACGCAGGCGGAGAACGAGTGATTGCCAACTACCCCAGCCCCGATCTGCCCGCCGAGGCAGACTGGCTGCATGAAATCGACTTCTCGCAATGGGATATCGTGTTAGCAGACGTGCGCTGGCATGACGGGGCAAAACAGGCGTTTACCCTGGCCCGTCAGCAGGGCGTTCCTACTTTGCTTGATGCTGACGTTACCCCGCAGGACATCGCGGAACTGATAGCCTTAAGCGACCACGCGGCCTTCTCCGCGCCGGGCCTGCGGCGACTAACTCAGTTGGATAAAGCAGAAGATGCCCTTAAAAAAGCACAAACGCTCACAAATGGACATGTGTATGTCACTCAGGGGCGAGACGGCTGCTACTGGCTGGAAAACGGCGCCTTGTGTCATCAATCCGGCTTTGAGGTGAACGTGGTGGATACCACCGGCGCGGGCGACGTTTTCCACGGCGCGCTGGCGTTCAGCCTGGGGCAGCAATCCACCGCCGCAGACGCCGTGCGTTTTGCCAGCGCCGTCGCAGCCCTGAAATGCACAAAGCCCGGCGGGCGCGCGGGTATACCCGACTGTGATCAAACCCGCTCTTTTTTGTCACTTTTTGTATAAAATGCGGAGCGTGATGGTTTTCAGAGGACAGCCCATGAGCCTTACCGAACTGACCGGCAACCCGCGTCACGATCAGCTGCTGACGCTGATTGCCGATCGCGGCTATATGAACATTGATGAACTGGCGCAGCTGCTGGACGTGTCGACGCAAACGGTGCGCCGGGATATCCGTAAGCTCAGCGAGCAGGGGCTGATCACGCGTCATCACGGCGGCGCGGGCAGGGCATCCAGCGTGGTAAACACGGCGTTCGAGCAGCGCGAAGTGTCGCTTACCGAAGAGAAGCGGGCGATTGCGGAGGCGATTGCGGACTATATTCCCGACGGCTCAACTATTTTCATTACGATCGGCACGACCGTAGAGCACGTTGCCCGGGCGCTGCTTAACCATAATCATCTGCGCATCATCACCAACAGCCTGCGGGTGGCGCATATTTTGTATAAGAACCCGCGCTTTGAAGTGATGGTGCCCGGCGGCACGCTGCGCCCGCACAACGGCGGCATTATCGGGCCTGCGGCGACGGCGTTTGTGTCTGGTTTTCGGGCGGACTATCTCGTGACCAGCGTCGGGGCGATTGAGCACGACGGCGCGATGATGGAGTTTGACGTGAATGAAGCCAGCGTGGTGAAAACCATGATGGCCCACTCTCGCCACATTTTGCTGGCGGCCGATCATACGAAATTTAACGCATCCGCCGCGGTGGAAATTGGCAACGTGGCGCAGACAACGGCTCTTTTCACCGATGAGATGCCCGGCTCGGCGCTGCAAAATCATCTGAAATCCAGCAAGGTTGAAACGGTGCTGGCCTGTACCAGCGATGATATCGCCTGAAGCAAAAAGCCGCTGATTTCTCAGCGGCTTTTTTGTTATTTGAAGCTGTATTTTATCCCCAGCATTCCCTGCGTATCGCTGTAGCCTTTATCGCCAATCTGCTGTGCCACATTGCCCCAGACGCTAAGCTGCGGGGTAATCTGCCCCTCTACGCCCGTCTTTAACTCACCAATATTGCGCGTACCGCGCATCTCATTGCTGACGTCATCCATGCGGATGCGCGTGGTCTGGGTATTGTGGATCCAGTTCGCTTCAATAAACGGCTGGAAGGTGCGTGATTTAGCGTCATCCATCGCGTTATGTCCGCTGATATAGGCCTTCACGCCGAGACGCGTCATCAAGTTGCCCTGGGTTTCGTCTTTCACCCGCGTGCCGTTACGCTCGCGATGGTCGTCAGCCTGCACGTCCATCCAAACGGCCTGCGCCTTCGGCTGGATCCAGTAGCTGTTGCGGCCGCTTTCACCCACCTTAACGCTATAGCCCGCTTCGACAGAGGCGGTTATGCCGCTGGAGCGATAACGCTCGGTCGCCTGGTCCTGCCCCATCACCTTATTGTCAAACCAGTTATACAGAACCCAGCTATCAACGTAGGTGCCGCTTTTATCGGCTTCGTTTGCGTACCAGGTACCGTACAGACCTACGCTATAGCCATTCACTTCGCCACGTGAGTGGTATCCGGTCAGGCTGGAAGCGCTCCGGCTCTGGCTGTTACCGTAGCCCGCCATCAGGCCAAGATGCCAGCGGTCCAGGCCATCTGTGCTCCATTGGGCGATATCGCCACCCAACTGCAGTACGTAACGGTTGGCTGTCGTTTTTAGCTGGCCGCTGCCGTCGTTGAAACGCGCATGCCCGCCGACGTTTCGCATCCAAAGGCTCGTCACTTTTTGCTCGCTGGTGAGCATGTCGGTGTACTGCGTTTCACCCAGACGATCGTGCAGGCGGGTCATAAACAGCGTATTTGCCGCATAGCTGTTTGCCTGATAGCTGCCAAATTCTGGGCGATACTGATGCTCGCTTTTCGGCGGCGCAGGTGGCGGTACCGGTTCTTGCGGCGGAATCACCGGGTCGACGGGCGGATCTACCGGGACGACAGGCGGGTCGACAGGGTCAACAGGTGGATCCACCGGGTCAACAGGCGGGTCGACGGGGTCGACCGGTGGGTCTACCGGGTCAACAGGAGGATCTACCGGGTCGATTGGTGGGTCAACGGGTTCAGCCAGGCTGGTCAGAAACCAGTTCTTACCTTTCTGCACAACGTTATAGTCATAACCCCCCGCTACGATACGGCTGGCCTTCTCAAACGTTCCCTCCGAGTTGCCGCCAACGCTGACTATTTCAATCCCTTCAACGGTTTGTGCGCCTGCACCACCAATGTTGTTTACGTCAACCGCGGTACGACCGGATGTGTTTCCTTCAACAATCAGCCTGTCAGTTTCAGAGGTATCGTCAGACAGCACGGTATTGAAAACCAGCTTGCCGCCGTTGCCTGTGTAATCCTCGTTGATGGTCAGGGTTTGCCAGGCCGCGTCCTCAGCATGCTGGAAATTTATCGTGCCGCCCGCGTTCAGGGTCAGGCTGGTCAGCGTTGAGCTGTCACGCATATTCCAGACGGCATCATTCATCGTAAGCGCGAGAGTACCGGTCCCGGCAGCGTTGCTTTCTATGTACGATGCTCCGTTCCACAGCGAGCTGTTACCCATTGTCAGCGTAATGGTACTGTTTTGTGCCGGAAGGGTACTGTTGGCCGCGACGCCACCTGCGGCGAGGATATCGCCGTTAAGGAGGAATTTTCCGCCTGCAGAGGCATCAATAATTCCGCCATTGCTGGCGTTCAGGGCATAGCTACCCTGGTCGCGCTGGCCTGCGGTGGTAATGGTTGCCCCACCGTCGAGCGTTATCACGCCGCGTGACCAGGCATACATCCCGTGCGGTGCCTGGGCGGAGCTGCTGGTTTTCTCGCTGCTGTTGACCGCAATGGTGACGTTATCTCCCACATTTACCGCTGCTGTATAAGCGTAGATGCCATGCGCGCTGGCACCGTTGGTGGTGATGGTCGCGCCTTCATCAAGGGTGATGGTTGACGAGCCGGTAGAGTACACGCCGGAGGCACTGGCTGCGTCGGTGGTAATGGTCGCTTTTTTTCCCAGCTCGATTCTGGAGGCAGAACCCGCATACAGGCCGTAGGCCGAGGTGCCAAACGTTTCGATGGTGGTCTCATCCCCCAGACGGACGGATGAGCCGCTCTGGTTGGTACGAATCCCCTCGGCGTAGGTACCCCGCGTCACAATATGCGCACGATCGCCGACGACAATGTTATTTTTGGCCTTCGAGGCATCATTCAGTGCATAGGCGCTAATACCGCGACCGGTACTGCCGGTGGTTTCGATATAGAGATCGTCACCCACATAAATATTGGCGGAGCCGAGAGAACCCTGGCTGAAGGAGCTGTACCCGGCATTGATGCCATCGCCGCTTTGGCCATTAACGTAAATGTGGGTGCGGTCGCCGGTAATGATAAATACCGGGTTATTCGGCGTGTTCATACCGTGGGTACGAATACCGTCGACATCTTTACCGTTATTGGCAGCCACTTTTGACTGGGTACGAATAGTCAGGTCGTCACCAAATATCACCCCCGGGCTGCCGGACGTGGAGTTCTGAATAACGGTCACGGAGTGCTCAAAGGCTTCCGCCCCCGGCCCTTCGAGAGTGATCCCATCCCCGTAGACTGGAATATTGCCAGGGCTGTACTGGTAGACATAGTTAGGATCGCTAGTATTTTTGCTAAAGTTCGCGTTTGCCGTTGCAGGAATCAGCGCCTGTATTTCCGCAGGCAAATCCGTTACTGCTCCGGTGGCTGGTAAATTAGCAAAATCGATAACTGCAGCATTCGCGGTAAATAGCGCTGACGATAGTGCCAGCGAAATCGCAACGGCGACAGGTGAGTGTTTCAATAAATATGGCATAACTGCCCCCCTTTCTTTCAGGCGTAAAACATCCTCCACACCATTAAATGTGGGCATGTTAAGAAGTTGAAATTACAAAATAGAAACGAGTATTTTATGAATGCTGGTATCTAACTTCCTCTCTAATCGTATTTTATGAACGTAAATTTTTTTCACATCAATGCTGGTTGTTTTTATTATCTCCCGGAGGCACACCCCTGAAATAAGTCTGTTAAGTAAAGTGAATTCAACAGTGTTCAGGGTATTACCACGCCTGCTGCTCACTCGCCTGCCGGAAAAAAGATGGTTAATTTTTTCCTGCAATATAGCGTCATCGTCATCTGAATAAATAATTCCCTTTATTTCACTGTGGTGAGCGAAAAAATAGTGAGCCAACGCCTCCAGTTTACGGTCCGCGATAAGCACGATGTGCATGTTAGTCATCGCCAGATGTTCAATCCATTGCGGATCGACAAGCAGGCGCAGGTTATACATCGAAAAATCTACAAAAATAAATCCGCGTAATAAATGATTCTTGTTCCCAGACAATATTTTATTTTCTACTGCAAGTTGCAGGAAATGATTTCCCACCGGCCAAACTGCGAAGGAGGCGCTGCCACAGTATTGTGAGCGCACCGTGTTATCCGGAAATAACTGACAGGACAATTCGCAGCTTATACAGCGGACAACCTTTTGCGACGATGTTATCATCCAGTCCACTCCTGTCTTATTTTCATTATCAATATTTCACTGCCTTTCAAATGTGTCAATCTTGAAACATATCCAGCGTTGCTGTCGTATTTATGAGAAATAATGCCAGAGAAAATAAATTCCTGGCTGTCTCAATTCTTGCAGGCCGCAGACATAGCGACAGAACATTGATTGTCAGACCTTACCCAGGAATATTCATCAACCCATTAAGATTATTCGGCAAAAACAACCCCGGAAGGAAATTGACGAAACAGCACTAATAGCTAAAGATTCGTCACCTCGATCTTCCTGAACGTCAGTCTTTTCTCAACGTGTGGCTCAATATAATTATTTGACCTGGTGAAGTGTAATGAAATCTCATTATGTCCTTTTAGCTGAGGCTCACCTAAGAAAACCGATTTGTAATCAATTGAAAAATAATGCGATGTTTCTAATCTTAGGTACGGGTGTGTCGCGCTCTGATCCTTCTGACCTATACTGTTGTTAAATATACGTGTGTTTTTTGGGTTTGTGGGGTTAAATATTGTTATTGCAGAGGAAAGTAAAATTGTATCTTATTAACAAGCTGGTCGAGTATGACCCGGAAAACAAAACCCTGGCGAATCATATTACCGGGCGCACGATACATTTGCAGCTTCCTGCCAATCTCTGCTTTCTTTATCTCGTTACCCATCCTGGCGAAATAATTTCGCAAAATCAGTTAATGGTGGTGGGATGGGGTGAGCGTAACGATGTCACCACACCGAATACCTTTTACCAGGCCATTTTGACATTGCGCAATGCGCTGGCTGAAGTGGGGTTGCCGCGCGATACGGTAAAAACGATTTCGCGTCGCGGGCTGACGCTTTCCGAAGCCACCCAGGTTGAAGTATTTACCCCAACCGCCGAGCCGATAATTGCCAGTGAAGACGTGGCAATAGCCGAAGGCACCGCGATGAAGAAGCCGGCGTGGTTAATAATAGCCACCGCTACGCTTTTTCTGATCGCGCTTATTAACGGGGTCATATTATATAAACATCACCAGAACATGCCGTTTAGTCACTACATTCCACTTTCAATGGGCAGCACGACCAACGCCTGCCAACTCTTTTATGCACCTAATGAACATATGCAGGACCTTTACCTTCGCTTGTTAAAAAATTATCCCAGCCTGTGTGCCGGAAACCGATACGTTTTTCTCATCGGCTATAGTAAAACGGAGCGAATCGCGGCGTTTGTCTGTAATAACGATGCGCGACATGACGCGGCAGCGTTATGTACCACGCATTATTTTTGGGCGCATGAGCAATGATGACACTCGGGAATCGTATTATTTTGCTGGCGGCGTTGCTGGGGGCTGCTATTACCAGCGGCTGGTTAGCGTATTCGCATTTTTCGAGTGCGCCGATACGCTGTACAGGTGATGTGGAATGGACGATTGGTAAAAACCGATTTGTAGGAACGGTTTCATGGCGAATGCAGCATCGGGAAGGGACCGCTGTCATTAACGGTAAACTGTTTGGTCACGTGGTTTCTGAAGTCAACCGCACCATCTATTTCCACTACAGCGATCACCAGAACGCGCGCGTATTGAATAACGATCGTATTATTAAAACCTTCGCCGATAGTGCGGATGAGGCTGATATCAATGCAACGCTACCGGGTTTTTATCGCACGCCGGGAAGAGATCTGAGCCTGATGATTGATGAGTACCGTGGAGCGTGGCTTTTTGCCGCGTCAAACGTCCCTTCGCTGTACTGCCGTAAAAACGCACCGTAAAAATCAATCGCACACCTTAGACGGCACGCATAGTCAAATCTCGTGATTCCCGCTACAGTTATCTCTCCACGGCGAAAGGAGATAAACATGCTTTATATCTTTGACTTAGGAAACGTAATCGTCGATATCGATTTTAACCGGGTGCTGGGTGCCTGGAGCGACTTTAGCCGTGTGCCGCTGGCGACGTTAAAGCAGGATTTCGCGATGGGTGAGACCTTCCATCAGCATGAACGCGGCGAGATTAGCGATGAAGAGTTTGCTGAACGCTTCTGCCAGGAGATGGGGCTTTCGTTAAGCTATGAACAATTTTCTCACGGCTGGCAGGCGGTATTCGTCGCGATCCGTCCGGAAGTGATCGACATTATGCACAAATTGCGCGAGCAGGGGCACCGGGTGGTCGTGCTGTCTAACACCAACCGTCTGCACACGACCTTCTGGCCAGAGGAATATCCCGAAGTTAAGGCGGCGGCAGATAAGATCTATCTTTCGCAAGAGATGGGTATGCGTAAGCCTGAAGCGCGAATTTATCAGGCTGTTTTGCAGGCAGAGGGATGCACCGCGGCCGATGCGGTCTTTTTCGATGACAACGCCGATAATATAGAGGGAGCTAACCAGTTGGGTATCACGTCAATTCTGGTGACCGGAAAAGAGACGATACCAAACTACTTTGCGAAGCAGTTATGCTAAAAACCGTTCATCAAAAAGCCACGCATCATACTCGCCCGCTGAGGGCCTGGCTGAAGTTGCTCTGGCACCGCATTGATGAGGACAACATGACCACGCTGGCGGGTAACCTCGCCTACGTGTCGTTGCTCTCATTAGTGCCGCTGGTGGCGGTTATCTTTGCGCTCTTTTCCGCTTTCCCGATGTTCGCGGACGTTAGCCTGCAGCTTCGCCATTTCGTCTTCGCTAACTTCATCCCGGCCACCGGGGATGTTATCCAGAACTACATCGAGCAGTTTGTTGCCAACTCCAGCAAAATGACGGCGGTGGGGGCGTGCGGCCTTATCGTCACCGCGCTGCTGCTGATGTACTCTATTGACAGCGCGCTTAACACCATCTGGCGAAGCAAAAAAATCCGTCCTAAGGTCTATTCCTTTGCCGTCTACTGGATGATTTTAACGCTGGGGCCGTTGCTGGCTGGGGCGAGTCTGGCAATCAGTTCGTATCTTCTCTCCTTGCGCTGGGCGAGTGATTTAAACAGCGTGATTGATAACGTGCTGCGTATTTTTCCGCTGATCCTGTCCTGGCTCTCGTTCTGGCTGCTCTATAGCGTTGTACCGACCACGCGCGTGCCTAACCGCGATGCGGTAGTTGGGGCGCTGGTGGCGGCAGTGCTTTTTGAACTGGGTAAAAAAGGGTTTGCCCTTTACATCACCATGTTCCCGTCTTATCAGCTGATTTACGGCGTGCTGGCGGTGATCCCCATTTTGTTTGTCTGGGTTTACTGGACCTGGTGTATCGTCTTGCTTGGCGCCGAAATAACTGTCACTCTCGGCGTATACCGCGAACTTAAAAAAGCAGCAGAAGCTGAAAAACAATTAGAAGCAGACCAACCATGATTGCATTGATACAGCGCGTAACCCGTGCCAGCGTCACCGTGGAGGGAGAGGTGACGGGTGAAATTGGCCCAGGACTTTTGGTGTTGTTAGGTGTCGAAAAGGATGATGACGAACAAAAAGCGAACCGCTTATGCGAGCGCGTGTTGGGCTACCGCATATTCAGCGATGCGGAAGGCAAGATGAATCTGAACGTCCAGCAGGCGGGCGGCAGCGTGCTGGTGGTTTCCCAGTTTACGCTGGCAGCGGATACCGAGCGCGGCATGCGCCCGAGTTTCTCTAAAGGCGCCGCGCCGGATCGTGCAGAAGCACTTTACGAATACTTTGTTGAGCGTTGTCGCCAACAGGAAATGAATACGCAAACCGGACGATTCGCTGCAGATATGCAGGTCTCGCTGGTGAACGATGGCCCCGTCACATTCTGGCTCCAGGTATGAGCCAACTGGCGGCGTGGCCGCGGGTAACAAGAGAGAGTACAGCTATGTATCACCTTCGAGTACCGCAAACGGAAGAAGAGTTAGAAGCGTATTACCAGTTCCGCTGGGAAATGCTGCGCAAGCCACTGCATCAGCCAAAAGGATCTGAACGCGACGCCTGGGATGCGATGGCCCATCATCAGATGGTGATGGACGAAGAGGGTAACCTCGTCGCCGTCGGGCGACTGTATATCAACGCTGATAACGAAGCGTCGATTCGTTTTATGGCGGTTCACCCTTCCGTGCAGGATAAAGGGCTGGGGACGCTAATGGCGATGACGCTGGAGTCCGTCGCCCGTCAGGAAGGCGTTAAGCGCGTCACCTGTAGCGCCCGGGAAGATGCCGTGGAGTTTTTTGCCAAACTCGGTTTTGTTAACCAGGGTGAAATCACCGCCCCGCAAACCACGCCGATTCGCCACTTTTTGATGATCAAACCCATCGCCACGCTGGACGATATTCTTCATCGCGCGGACTGGTGCGGGCAGCTGCAGCAGGCCTGGTATGAACACATTCCTCTGAGTGAAAAGATGGGCGTGCGCATTCAGCAGTACACCGGGCAAAAATTCATTACCACCATGCCGGAAACCGGCAATCAGAACCCTCACCACACCCTGTTTGCCGGCAGCCTGTTTTCCCTGGCGACGCTCACCGGCTGGGGGCTGATCTGGCTAATGCTGCGCGAGCGGCATCTTGGCGGCACCATTATTCTGGCCGATGCCCATATCCGCTACAGTGCGCCGATCAGCGGCAAGCCGAGCGCGGTGGCGGACCTTGGCGCGCTGGGCGGCGATCTCGATCGTCTGGCACGTGGCCGCAAAGCGCGCGTGCAGATGCAGGTTGAGCTGTTCGGCGATGAAACGCCGGGCGCGGTGTTTGAAGGCACCTATATCGTTCTTCCTGCGAAGCCGTATGGCGCTTATGAAGAGGGTGGGAACGAGGAGGAGTAGTCTCCTTCTCACTCTCGTCCGGCATGGTTAATGCGCCAGGCAATATCTCGCATAACGTCTCGCGCTGACTGGCTAATTCCACTCAACTGAAAGAAGCCGTGTATTACACCCCGCCATCGTTGAGCGGTACACTTCACGCCTTGCTCCGTGAGGCGCTGACAAAGCGCCTCGCCTTCGTCGCGTAACGGATCATACTCAGCGGTAACAATGTGGACCTTTGGCAGACCGCTAAAGTCTTTGCGCCACAGCGGGCTGACTTCAGGATGCTGACGGTCGGCTCCAGCCAGATACATTTCATAGCCGCTCAAAAGGGTATCGCGAGTAATCACGTAATCCATGCCATTGAGGGTATAGCTTTCAAAACTGGCCGTAGCGTCGAGCATGGGGTAGATAAGAATGAGCTGCGCGGGATCCCAGAGACCTTTGGCCTTAAGCCGCAATGATGTTACCAGCGCAAGATGGCCTCCCGCGCTGTCTCCACAAAGTGTAATCCGGTTTTTATCCACACCTAATTGTTCTGCATTCTGCCAGACAAGATCTGCCGCTCTCTCTGCATCGTCATGCGCAGCGGGGAAGGTATGCTCGGGTGCGAGTCTGTACTGAACCGCAATGACCCGACAGTTACCGTAAAACGCCAGTTGGCGAAGCTGATTATCATGGGTTTTAAACCCACCGCTGACAAAACAACCGCCATGATAGTAGAGGGCACAAGGTAACGTTTCAGGGGCATTGACAGGCGAAAATACCCGAAAGGTCAAATCCTCAAGAACTAGCGTTTCAACCTGGACACGAGTTTCTTTTTCCCCGGCCAGCGCTGTGCTGGCGACATATCCGCTTCTCCGGTCATCAATACTCTGCTTTCGCGAGGAAGGTCGTCCTGCGGCAATAAACTCCTTTACCAGCTTATCAATACCCTTCTCCAGAGCCATGGTTACGTCCTTTTACTGTGTGTTTATACAGTTTATAGCCTGGTTTACAGCAGATGAAAACAGAGAAATGTTGAGAGGTGCATATTGTGGAAAGCGGCTCGCAAAATCGATCATTCCCTAAAAAACGTCCTTTCACCCTAAATTGATAAAGAGTATTTTGCCTGAAAATTAACCAAAGATGATATACTAAGGTGATATATGAGCGTTTTGGCGGAACTTGATATGGGCAGAATACTTATCGATTTGTCTGATGACGTGATTCAACGTTTGGATAACCTCAAGCAATTGCGAAATCAACCACGTGCCGAACTGCTTCGCGAAGCGATAGAGCTGTATCTCGACCAGCAGAGTTCTTCTGTTATCCGAAATGCGCTTGGTCTGTGGGGAGACAGAAAAGAGGACGGGCTTGAGTATGAACGCAAGCTGCGTGAGGAGTGGTAATCATGAAGCACATGGCAGTGTTTGATACCAATATTCTCATTGATCTCTTCAACAACCGTGTTGAAGCTGCGGATGCGATTGAGTATACCGCGTCGCATCGAGCCATCAGCTTAATTACCTGGATGGAAGTGATGGTGGGCGCTCGCAGGCATGGTCATGAAGCGAAAACGGCAGCCGTGATGGGCGCTTTTGAAATTATTGATGTGTCTCGGGATATCGCGGAAAGAAGCGTTTTACTACGTGAGAAGCATGGAATGAAACTGCCTGATGCTATCATCCTGGCTACAGCGCAGAGCAGAAAATGTCCGTTGATTTCTCGCAACACGAAAGTTTTTGCGGGTATTGACGAGGTCCTTACGCCTTACCAGGTGTAGGCCGGGCAAGCTCGCGCCGCCCGGCACTCTCACGGAGATTACTCCCCTTCGCCCGGGAACAGGAACGGGTTGATCGAGCTGCGGGCAAAGCCCTCCTGCTCCATCTTCGCATCCAGAATCAGCGAGGCGAGATCGTCGGCCACCGCTTCGACTTTCGGGTCTTTTTCCTGATACAGGATCTTCAGGTAGGTTCCGCAGTCGCCGCAGCTTTCGGCTTTCACCGCCGCGTCTTCATTTTCCAGCGACCAGTAGTTGAGATCGCGAGTCTGCTCGCAGTTGCTGCACTTCACGCGCACCACGTGCCACTCGGTTTCACACAGGTTGCAGTGCAGGTAGCGCAGCCCCTGCGTGGTCCCAATCTGCACCATGCTGGAGACCGGCATTGAGCCGCACACCGGGCAGAACTGGCGCGCTTCGCCGTATTCGGCGCGGGCTTTGCCCGGGATCAGGCTCGCCATTTGCGCCCAGTAGAGCGACAGCGCGGCCCAGATAAACGGCGCTTTATCGCTGCTGACCAGCGAGAAGTCGGAGGCAAACAGCGCGCTCGCCATCTCTTCCAGCTCCAGGTCAGAGGCTTTTTCCAGGTTCTCAATGACAGCCAGCGCCGTGCCGCTCATTTCCGGCTTCAGCTCGGCAATCAGCGAATGCAGCAGCTTATGCCAGTGCTTGTCGCGCGGCAGGACGTGAATATCCAGCGGCGGCTTGCCCTGCTCGTTAGCTTCTTTGATGCGCGCGGTCAGGTCCATTTGCAGCGGGTGATCGTACAGCACCACCTCCTGCGCATGGGCGACCAGCGCGGCAAAACGCAGAAAATCGCCCAGCGGGTTGTTCTCTGCCAGCTCGCGCAGACGCTCTGCGCGGCGGTTGTAGAGGTTCTTGAGTCTGGGGAATAACAACGGCGGAATATACTCCGCCGTACGTTTCTCGCTCGACCCCAGCTCATCTTGCGGGATTATGCGAATACTCATTCAGATGACTTTTCCTGTTTCTGGCGGACTTCACGGTACCAGCGCGGGTGATGTTTCTTCGCCCACGTTTTGGTTACCCATCCTTCCACCATCGCGGTAATGGTGCCTTTCACCCAGAGGGCGGCGTAAATATGCACCATGATAACCACAATTAACGCCACTGCGGCAAATGAATGCAGCATTAGCGCAAATCGGATCACCGGGATTGAGAAAGCAGGCGCAAAGTACGGACGCCAGATGATCACGCCGCTCACCAGCAACAGGACCAGGAAGATAATCGCCGCCCAGAATACGCATTTCTGGCCGAAGTTATAACGCCCGGTATCACCCACTTCCTCGTTGACGACGATCTTACGAATATTCTTCGCCCAAAAGATATCATCCCGATTGATTAGGTTATGGTGCCAGTAGCGGAAAAACATGATGATAAACGAGGCAAACATCACCACACCCACGAACGGGTGAAGGATGCGCGCCAGCTGCGGCGTGCCCAGGATCTGCATCAGCCAGTTGAAGGAGGGGAAGAAGAACCCCAGCCCGCTTATCGCCGCCAGCATGAAGCAGAAGGCGGTGACCCAGTGGTTGATGCGTTCCGGCGCGGTGTAGCGCACGATGGTGTCACGTTTTCTCATTTGCGCACCTCGTCTTTCTCTTCATGCAGGTTGTCGTCTTCCTCTTCCGCACGGTTCGGACCGACGCCGACGTAGTGGAAGATGCTCGCTGCGAAGGTGGCAGCAAAGCCCACCGCGGCCAGCGGTTTCCAGATGCCTTTCCAGAACTTCACGGTGGCGCTGATTTCCGGGTTCTCCGGCAGGCCGTGATACAGGTTCGGCTTGTCGGCGTGGTGCAGCACGTACATCACGTGCGTACCGCCAACCCCGGCCGGATCGTACAGGCCCGCGTTGTCATAACCACGGGTTTTCAACTCGCCCACGCGCTCTGCCGCCAGCGTTTTCATATCCTCTTTGGAGCCAAAGTGGATAGCGCCGGTTGGGCAGGTCTTCACGCATGCAGGCTCTTGGCCCACGTTAACGCGGTCAACGCACAGGGTACATTTGTAGACGCGGTTGTCTTCCGGGTTCATGCGCGGCACGTCGAACGGACAGCCCGCGATGCAGTAGCCGCAGCCAATGCACTGCTCGGACTGGAAGTCGACGATGCCGTTGGCATACTGAATGATAGCCCCTTCTGACGGACACGCCTTCAGGCAGCCCGGATCCGCGCAGTGCATACAGCCGTCTTTGCGGATAAGCCATTCCAGTTTGTCGTTCTGCTCCACTTCCGAGAAACGCATTACCGTCCAGGACTTGGCGGTCAGGTCTGCCGGGTTGTCGTACACCCCGACGTTGTGACCCACTTCGTCACGGATGTCGTTCCACTCAGAGCAGGCCACCTGACAGGCTTTACAGCCGATACAGGTGGTCACGTCGATCAGCTTCGCCACTTCCTGCTGGTGGTCCCGCGCCTGAGGCGCGGGCGTGAAACCGTTAGTCGCGGAACGACGGATAATGTCTTGAGAGTGATAAGCCATAAGTCGTCTCCGTTACACCTTTTCCACGTTCACGAGGAAGGCCTTAAACTCCGGCGTCTGCGTGTTCGCATCACCGACGAACGGCGTCAGGGTGTTCGCAATGAACCCTTTCTTCGCCACGCCCTCATAACCCCAGTGAATTGGGATGCCAATGGTATCCACCTGCTGACCGTGAACGTTCAGCGTGCGAATACGCTTGGTCACCACCGCCTTGGCCTTGATGTAGCCGCGGTTAGAGGAGACCTTCACGGTATCGCCATGGGCAATGCCGAGCTTGTTCGCCAGCTTCTCGCCGATCTCCACAAACTGTTCCGGCTGCGCGATGGCGTTAAGCAGCGCGTGCTTGGTCCAGTAGTGGAAGTGTTCGGTCAGACGGTAAGTGGTGCCCACGTACGGGAACTTGTCTTTTTTACCCAGCGCTTCAAAGTCGCCCTTGAAGATACGCGCTGCCGGGTTAGAGACCACGTTCGGGTGCAGCGGGTTGGTGCCCAGCGGCGTCTCAAACGGCTCGTAGTGTTCCGGGAACGGCCCTTCCGCCATCTTATCGATAGCAAACAGACGGCCCATCCCTTCAGGCTGCATGATAAACGGCCCAACGTCGCTGCCTGGTGCGGCAGTGCTGTAGTCCGGAATATCCACGCCGCCCCATTTCGCGCCGTCCCACTTCAGCAGCTGACGCTTCGGATCCCACAGGTTACCCTGCGGGTCAGCGGAGGCGCGGTTATAGAGGATGCGGCGGTTCAGCGGCCATGCCCATGCCCAGCCCAGCGTATTGCCGAGGCCCGACGGGTCGGCGTTGTCGCGGTTGGCCATCTGGTTGCCTTTCGGCGTCCAGCTACCGGCAAAGATCCAGCAGCCGCTGGAGGTGGTACCGTCATCGCGCAGGTGCGCGAAGGTGCTGAGCTGATCGCCTTTCTTCGCCAGAACCGCGCCGGTGACCGGGTCGATAACGTCCGCCAGCGCCTTACCGTTGCTCTCCATGGCCACTTCTTCCGGCGCAGGATTTTCCGGCGTCGAGTAGTTCCAGGTCATGTTCAGCACCGGCTCAGGGTTCGCGCCGCCTTCTGCCGCATACATCTTACGCAGGCGTAAGAAGATGCCGGCCAGGATCTCGCCGTCGTTCATGGCGATGCCCGGGGCGTCCGCGCCTTTCCAGTGCCACTGCAGCCAGCGGCCGGAGTTGACGATAGAACCGTTCTCTTCCGCGAAGCAGGTAGACGGCAGGCGGAACACTTCGGTCTGAATCTTCGACGGATCGACGTCGTTTGATTCGCCGTGGTTCTGCCAGAAGGTCGAGGTCTCGGTGTTGAGCGGGTCAATCGTCACCAGGAACTTCAGCTTCGAGAGGGATTCAACAACCTTGTTCTTGTTCGGGAACGACGCCACCGGGTTAAAGCCCTGGCAGATATAGCCGTTGACCTGGCCCTGGTGCATCATTTCGAAGTACTGGAGAACGTCGTAACCTTTGTCCCACTTCGGCAGCCAGTCAAAGCCCCAGCTGTTTTCCGCCGTCGCTTTGTCGCCGTAGAAAGCTTTCATCAGCGAGACGAAGAACTTCGGATAGTTGCCCCAGTAGTTTACCTGGCCTTCGAGCAGCGGTTTTGGCGTGCTGGCCGTCAGGTAGGTCTGCAGATCAGTCTGTTTCTCGCTTGGCAGGTTCATGTAACCCGTCAGGCTCTGAGACAGCAGGCCGAGGTCGGTCAAACCCTGGATGTTAGAGTGACCGCGCAGGGCGTTCACGCCGCCGCCTGCCATCCCCATGTTGCCGAGCAGCAGCTGCACCATTGCCATGGTACGGATGTTCTGGGCGCCGATGGAGTGTTGCGTCCAGCCGAGTGCATACAGGAACGACGCGGTTTTGTCCTTCGCGCTGGTCTCCGCGATCAGCTCGCAGACCTTCAGGAAGTCCGCCTTCGGCGTGCCGCAGATGTTCTCGACAACGTCCGGCGTGTAGCGGGAAACGTGCTCTTTCAGCAGGTTCCATACGCAGCGCGGGTGTTGCAGGGTGGTGTCGCGCTTCGCAAAGCCGTTTTCGTCCAGCTCGTAGTTCCAGCTGGTTTTGTCGTACTTGCGTTTTTCCGCGTCATAACCGCTGAATAGGCCATCTTCGAAGTGGTAATCCTCACGCACGATCAGGCTGGCGTTGGTATAGGCTTCGGTGTACTCGCGGTTATATTTTTCGTTGGTCATCAGGTACAGCAGTACGCCTGACAGGAAAGTGATGTCAGTACCTGAACGAATAGGGGTGTAGAAATCCGCCACTGACGCAGTACGCGTAAAGCGGGGATCGATCACAATCAGTTTCGCACCGTTGTGGATTTTGGCTTCCATCGCCCAGCGGAACCCGACAGGGTGCGCTTCAGCGGCGTTACCGCCCATCACCACAATGAGGTTGGCGTTCTTGATGTCGACCCAGTGGTTGGTCATCGCACCGCGACCAAATGTTGGAGCAAGACTTGCTACCGTTGGTCCGTGTCAGACGCGCGCCTGGTTGTCGACCGCGAGCATACCGAGTGCGCGCGTGAATTTCTGGGTTAAATAGCCGGTTTCGTTGCTGGAGGCAGAAGCACACAGCATCCCGGTGGAGAGCCAGCGGTTGACCGTGACGCCGTCGGCGTTCTTCTCAATAAAGTTGGCATCGCGGTCTTCTTTAATATGTTTTGCGATGCGGTCAAACGCCTCTTCCCAGCTGATTTGCTGCCATTTATCGGAGCCAGGTGCGCGATATTCCGGGAATTTCAGACGGCTTTCGGAGTGGATAAAGTCCACCAGACCGGCCCCTTTCGGGCACAGCGCGCCGCGGTTGACCGGATGGTCCGGGTCGCCTTCGATATGGAAAATAGACGCTTTGGCGTTTTTCGCACCGTCGCCGAGGCTATACATCAACAGCCCACAGCCGACGGAGCAGTACGTACAGGTGTTACGGGTTTCGCGGGTGCGCAGCAGTTTGTACTGCCGCGTTTCCGCCAGCGCTACGCCGGGCGCAAAGCCCAGTGCCGCCGCCGTGGTGCCTGCCATACCGCCAGCGCAGATCTTAAAGAACTGCCTTCTGCTGACCTGCATGGGTCACTCCTTGTTCGACATTGCTTATATATGTAGTTTTAACTTCGCGGTTGAGAATTGACCGCAAAGGAGAAAAATTTGCGTTAATCCCTCATTTCTCCGAGGGATATCATCAGAATACCACAATGTCGGTATACCTGTTCCAACGGCGTTAATACAAAGTGAACGTATTATCACTGTGTTGATTATAAAGTGTGACACTGATCACACTATAAGCTCTGCATGTTAAAGGGGTGTAGCGGGGGCCGGGTTGCACCTCTTCTTAATGAGTAGGACAATGAGTGTCGAAAAGTTGATCCATACTATGCGTAAGGCCTGCGGTTTATGCTGCAATAGCAGGCCTACTTCCGTGGTTGTTCAGGAATACCGCTGTGTCTAAACAAAACCGTGCTACCCGCTCATCGCCACTGCCTGCGGGCATTGTGGAAATGTCGGTACGCAGACCGCCCCACATTACCCATGCCACACCCGATTTTCTGGCTGAAGAAGTGCCCGTTGCCCTCGTTTACAACGGTATTTCGCACGTGGTGATGATGGCCTCACCCAAAGATCTCGAACTGTTCGCCATCGGTTTTTCCCTTTCGGAAGGCATCATTGCGCACCCGCAGGAGATCTACGGCATGGACGTGGTTCAGGCGTGTAACGGTCTTGAAGTGCAAATCGAACTCTCCAGCCGCCGCTTTATGGGGCTGAAAGAGCGCCGCCGCGCGCTGGCCGGGCGTACCGGGTGCGGTGTCTGTGGTGTTGAGCAGCTTAATGATATTGGCAAGCCCGTTGCGCCACTGCTGTTTACCCAGACCTTCAATCTGGCGCATCTCGACCGTGCGCTGGAAAATCTCAACGATGTTCAGCCCATCGGCCAACTGAGCGGCTGCACGCACGCGGCGGCGTGGGTATTGCCGTCAGGAGATATTGCTGGAGGGCATGAGGACGTGGGCCGCCACGTCGCGCTCGACAAGCTATTAGGCCGTCGTGCGGGGGAGAGCGATCTCTGGCAGCAGGGCGCGGCGCTTGTTTCCAGCCGCGCCAGCTATGAGATGGTGCAGAAGTCCGCGATGTGCGGCGTGGAAATTTTGTTTGCGGTGTCGGCGGCAACCACGCTGGCGGTGGAGGTGGCGGAGCGCTGCAATCTGACGCTGGTGGGGTTCTGCAAGCCGGGCAGGGCGACGATTTATACCCATCCGCAGCGGTTAATGGTTGATCAGTAATTTTGAACGATAATAGCAAATCCTTCCGCTTTTAGTTGTTCAGGATGAGGGCTAGTATTTATCTCATCAAGGCACGGTGCCTTACCTAAACAACTTAATGAAAGGGTTTATATCATGAAAAGCATCAAAACTTTTGTCGCTGTAATCGCTCTGGCTACTTCTTTCGGTTCTTTCGCTGCACAGACAGTGACCGCCTCTGCTTCCACCATTGATAGCGCAGAAGCGAAAATCGCGGCTCAGGCTCAGGAAGCGGGCGCGTCATCCTACAAAATTACCCAGGCGTTCACCGGTAACCGCGTACACATGACCGCTGAACTGAACAAATAATTTCGCTATACCGTCGAAAGAGCGCCCCTGGGGCGCTTTTTTAGTTTATACCCGCCAGACGCAGCAGCGCCGTCACCACCGCCGCCGCGACGATCACCACAATTAACGGCATTCTTCGCCATGCCAGAAACACCGCGAACCCCACGCCCAGCACGCGCGCCATGCCCGCAAAATGTTCCCCTTCATAAAACGTGGTCGCCAGCGCGACGGAGAACAGCAAAACGGTAGCCGCATCGGAAAGCAGCGCCTGCGATCGTTCAGAGAGAGCCAGCCGGTTGCCCAGCTTTGCCCCGCCGAGACGCATCAGGTAGGTTCCGGCAGAAAGAATGGCGATGCCGAGAATAAAAAACGTCATGTTTCCCATTATTTTTTCCTCGCAGCGAGACCGAGTAACGAGAGCAGAACCGGTAAACCCACCGGGGCAAACGGCACGGCAGCCAGTGATAGCGCGGCACCGCTGCAGGCGCGGATCAGCGTGGTACGGTTTTTAAACGCGGGTACCACTAACGCCAGCAGGATCGCCGGAAACACCGCGTCCAGCCCGATGGTCTCCGGGTCCGGCAGCAGTTTACCAACCATGGCACCCAGCAGCGCCCCCACCGGCCAGATAATCGCCACGCCTAAACCGCACAGCCAGTAGGCCGCTTTACGCTGCTCGGGCGTTTTTTGCGACAGGCCAAACACCACGCTTTCATCGTTCATGATGTGACAGCCGAGATAGCTCAAACCCCGTTTGCCCACCAGTTCACGCACCGTCACGCCAAACGGCACATGGCGCGCGTTGACCAGCAAACCGGCGGCCGCTGCCGCCAGCGGGTTACCTCCGCTTGCCACAATACCGATAAACATAAACTCGGATGCGCCCGCCAGCACCGTGAGGGAAAGCACAAACGGCACCCACAGCGGAAAACCGTAGGCCATCGCCAGGGAGCCGTAAGACATGCCGACCACGCCTACCGCGAGGCAGACCAAAATTATCGCTTTTATCGTGTCGCCTTTCAGGCAAGAGAGGGGATTCTTCATATCATTTTAGCCATATCGAACGTATTTCCATTATAATGAACGCATCAAAATCGTTTTACAAGATGAACGAATCGTTCGTTATAGAGAGACAGAGGCCGTTTTTATGACGCAGCCAATCAGCGTGATCGCCAAAAGCCTGGTGCGGGAACGCCTGCGAACCGGGTTGTCACTGGCGGAAATTGCCCGCCGTGCCGGGATCGCCAAATCTACGCTTTCTCAGCTGGAGTCTGGCAACGGCAATCCTAGCCTGGAAACGCTCTGGTCGCTTTGCGTGGCGCTGGATATTCCGTTTGCCCGGTTACTGGAGCCGCAGCAGCCCGTCACGCAGGTGATCCGCCTTGGCGAGGGCACCAAGGTGGTTGCCGGGCAGGCAAACTACGAGGCGATTTTGCTGGCGGCGTGTCCGCCGGGCGCGCGTCGTGATATCTATCTGCTGCTGACGCAGCCGGGCGCAGACCGTATTTCCCAGCCGCATCCGCCGGGGTCGGTTGAGCATATTATCGTGACCCAGGGGCGGGCGATGGTCGGCCTGATCGACGCGGCGGAAGAACTCGGCCCGGGCGATTACATTTGCTACCCTGCCGATCAGCCGCATATCTTTAAGGCGCTGGAGCCAGACACCCACGCCCTTCTGGTGGCGGAACAAAATTAACGAAGATACGGAAAATCATGTCGCTCAAAGCCATTGCTAAAGAACTGGGGCTGTCCGTCACTACCGTCAGCCGCGCCCTCAACGGGTATGACGATGTTTCTGCTGAGACGCGCGCCCGAGTGGAGGCGGAGGCCCAGCGCCGTGGTTACCGACCTAATACGTTTGCGCGCCGCCTGAAGATGGGCAAAATTGATGCCGTCGGCCTCGTTTTTCCCGTGCATCCTGTTCCGCTCAATAACAGCGTTTTTATGGACATGGTCGGCGAAATTAGCCACGAACTGGCGCGACATGAGATCGACCTGCTGCTCATCGCCGACGATGATCTGGCGGATAAGCACTGCTATATGCGCATGGTGCAAAGCCGCCGCGTGGATGCGCTGATTGTGGCCCACACGCTGGATCACGATCCGCGACTTGAAGAGCTGCAGGCCGTCGGATTCCCTTTTCTGGCGCTTGGCCGCAGCCAGCTACCGCAGCCGTACGCGTGGTTCGACTTCGACAACTATGCTGGCACGTACCAGGCCACCCGCTGGCTGATTGAGAAAGGCCATCAGCGCATCGCCCTGCTGGGCGAAAGCAATAATCAGGCATTCATCACCCAGCGGCGACAGGGCTACCTGGACGCGCTGCGGGAAGCCGGGTTCTCCAGCGAATGGCTGCGCGCTATGCCCCCTTCGCGCCGCGTGGGGTATGCCACCACGAAAGAACTTCTCTCCCTGCCGCAGCCCCCCACGGCCATCATTACCGACTGCAACACCCACGGCGACGGCGCGGCGATGGCGCTGGCGGAACTGGGCCGCCTGACAGGCGAGAACGCCGTTGCGCTGGTGGTTTATGACGGACTTCCGCAGGACAGCATCGTTGATGCTGACGTGGCGGCAGTGATCCAGTCCACTCGTCAGGGCGTCGGGAAACAGATTGCCGATATGGTGCGCCAGCTGATTAACGGCGACGACGTCGAACGGCTCCAGGTGCTCTGGCAGCCCGAATTCACCCCGGGCCAGACGGCCTAAACCGCGCAAATTTCCAAACCCGATCACAGATCCGAAACGTTTTGGTTTGTATCCGAAACGTTTCGGATCAACACTCAAGACATCCCGACGACAGGAGATGTCTGATGCAAGATGCCATTTTACGACTCGAAAGCACCACCGTTGATGTGGTGATAAAAACCCAACCGTTCGCCGAAATTCTCTACTGGGGGCCGCATCTTCAGCACTTTTCGCCGCAGAACGTCGCTACGCTGGTGCGGCCGGTGGCAAACGGCAGGCTGGATGTGGACTCCCCGGTAACGCTGATGGCCGAGCTGGGGCATGGGCTGTTTGGCTCGCCCGGTATTGAGGGGCATCGCCAGGGGCTGGACGGTTCCCCGGTGTTTAAAACCACGCAGGTGCAGCAGGACGTAAACACCCTGACGATAACCGCCGAAGATGAATGCGCGGGGCTGCGTCTGACCAGCGAGCTGACGCTGGAGGCTAGCGGCGTGCTGGTGGTGCGCCATGGGTTAACCAACCTGAAAGCGCTGGCGTGGCAGGTGGACCGATTCGCCGTCACGCTGCCGGTGGCCGAGCGCGCGCAGGAGGTAATGGCCTTTCACGGACGCTGGATCAGAGAATTTCAGCCGCACCGCGTCACGCTTGAACACGACAGCTTTATCATTGAAAACCGTCGGGGTAAAACGTCCCACGAACATTTCCCAGCGCTGATCGCCGGTACGCCATCGTTCAGCGAAATGCAGGGCGACGTCTGGGGCGTGCATCTGGGCTGGAGCGGCAACCACCGCCTGCGCGCCGAAGCGAAAACCGATGGTCGCCGTTATATACAGGCCGAAGCGCTCTACCTGCCGGGTGAAATGGCGATTGAAGAGGGCGAAACGCTCTGGACGCCGCGCCTGTATGCCAGTTATTCCCCGCACGGGCTGAACGGCATGAGCCAGCAGTTCCACCGCTACCTGCGCGACAGCATCATCCGCTTCCCGGAAAACAAACCACGCCCGGTACACCTCAATACCTGGGAGGGGATCTACTTCAGCCACGACCCGGAGTACATCATGCGCATGGCCGACGAGGCCGCCGCGCTGGGCGTGGAGCGCTTTATCATTGACGACGGCTGGTTCAAAGGCCGCAACGACGACCATGCCGCGCTGGGTGACTGGTACCTGGATGAGAAAAAATACCCGAACGGCCTGACGCCGGTAATCAGTCACGTTAAACGGCTCGGCATGGAGTTTGGCATCTGGATCGAGCCGGAGATGATTAACCCGGATTCCGATCTGTATCGCGCGCATCCTGACTGGGTGCTGGCGTTGCCGGGCTATCCCCAGGCGACCGGGCGGCACCAGCTGGTGCTCAATCTCAACATCCCGCAGGCCTTTGATTATCTCGTGGAGCGCATGAGCTGGCTGCTGGGCGAGCATGCGGTTGACTACGTGAAATGGGACATGAACCGCGAGCTGGTGCAGCCCGGGCACAACGGTAAAGCTGCCGCCGACGCGCAGACCCGCCAGTTTTACCGCCTGCTGGACGTGCTGGGCGAGCGTTTTCCGCACATTGAATTTGAATCCTGCTCCTCCGGCGGGGGGCGAATCGATTATGAAGTGCTGACCCGCAGCCATCGCTTCTGGGCGTCCGACAACAACGACGCGCTGGAGCGCAACACGATCCAGCGCGGCATGAGCTACTTCTTCCCGCCGGAGGTGATGGGGGCGCATATCGGTCATCATAAATGTCACGCCACCTTTCGTCAGCACAGCATCGCTTTCCGTGGGCTGACGGCGCTGTTTGGGCATATGGGGCTGGAGCTGGATCCGCTCACCGTCGATGCGCAGGAGCGTGAGGGCTATCGCCATTACGCCGCGCTGTATAAGCGGTGGCGTGAGGTGATTCATCACGGTACTCAGTGGCGCGTGGACATGCCGGATGCCACCACGCTGGCGCAGGGTATAGTGAGTGAAGACAAAGCGCAGGGGCTGTTTTTGGTCAGCCAGCTCGCGATGCCGGATTACACCCTGATGATGCCGCTGCGCATGCCGGGGCTAGACGCCAGCGCGCAGTACCGCATCACGCTGCTGGATCACCCGAACATTCAGATCACGGGCGAGGGCGGGCACACCATGCGCAAGCTGCCAGCGTGGATGGAAGCCCCGCAAACGGCAAGCGGCGAATGGCTGATGCGGGCGGGTATTGCGCTGCCGATTCTGGATCCGGAAACCGCCATTCTGATTGGCGTGGAACGCGTGTAAAGGTGACGGGCCGGGCAACCGGCCCTCCGTTGAGGATAAAAATAATGAACACAACAACCTGTACCCACAAAGACAACCCTAACTTCTGGATCTTCGGGCTGTTCTTCTTTCTCTACTTCTTCATCATGGCCACCTGCTTTCCGTTCCTGCCAATCTGGCTGTCGGACATCATCGGTCTGAACAAAACCCATACCGGGATTGTCTTCTCCTGCATCTCGCTGTCGGCCATTGCCTTCCAGCCGGTGCTGGGCGTCATTTCGGACAAGCTGGGGCTGAAAAAACACCTGCTGTGGATCATCTCGGTGCTGCTGTTTCTGTTTGCGCCGTTTTTCCTGTACGTCTTCGCGCCGCTGCTGAAAGCCAATATCTGGCTGGGCGCGCTGAGCGGCGGGCTGTATATCGGCTTTGTTTTTTCAGCCGGATCCGGGGCGATTGAGGCCTACATTGAACGCGTGAGCCGCAACAGCTTCTTTGAGTACGGTAAGGCGCGCATGTTTGGCTGCCTCGGCTGGGGGCTGTGCGCCTCAACGGGCGGCATCCTGTTCGGCATCGATCCGTCGTATGTTTTCTGGATGGGATCGGCGGCGGCGCTTTTGCTGATGCTGCTGCTGGTGGTCGCGAAACCGAAGCCCAACCAGACGGCGCAGGTGATGAACGCCCTGGGCGCGAACCAGCCGCAGATCACCGCTAAAACCGTGTTCAACCTGTTCCGCCAGCGCAGAATGTGGATGTTCATCCTGTACGTGATTGGCGTGGCCTGCGTGTATGACGTTTTCGACCAGCAGTTTGCCACCTTCTTTAAAACCTTCTTCGCCACGCCGCAGGAAGGGACCCGCGCCTTTGGTTTTGCCACCACGGCGGGGGAGATTTGTAACGCCATCATCATGTTCTGCTCGCCGTGGATCATTAACCGCATCGGCGCGAAGAACACGCTGCTGATCGCCGGGGTGATTATGGCGACGCGCATTATCGGCTCGTCGTTTGCCACCACCGCCGTGGAGGTCATCGCCCTCAAGATGCTGCACGCCCTGGAAGTCCCGTTCCTGCTGGTGGGGGCATTCAAATACATTACCGGAGTGTTTGATACGCGCCTGTCGGCCACCATCTATCTGATTGGTTTTCAGTTTGCCAAACAGTCGGCAGCGATTTTCCTCTCCGCCTTTGCCGGAAATATGTATGACCGGATCGGCTTTCAGGAGACGTATCTGATGCTGGGCTGTTTCGTGCTGGCGATTACGGTGGTGTCGGCGTTTACGCTGAGCAGCAGGCGGGAGATTGCTGCCACCACAGGGGCGGCAGCGTTAACGCATCACTCCAGGTAAAACACCTCTTTCAGCCCGGCGCTCACCGGGCTGTTATCCGGGTTCGACGGCATGACGTCAGCCATATATTTCCACCAGCGCTGGCACACGTCGGTATTCGCCACCGCGTTCCAGCGCTCCTCCGACTCAATCTCCACCGTCGCAAACAGCAGGTTGCGTGCTTTATCGAGATAAATGGCGTAGTGGTGTGCGCCGTGGGCTTTCAGCACCGCTGCAAGCTCGGGCCAGATCGGATTGTGGCGACGCGCGTACTCCTCGTGCGCGTCCGGGTTTATCTGCATCACAAACGCTTTGCGGATCATAATGCCTCCAGGTACAGCTCGCGGACTTCATCGCGGCTGGCGGTGCGTGGGTTACACGGCGCACACGGATCGGCGAGGGCTTTATCCAGCCAGCCTTCGATATCGGCTTTGGTGACGCCGAGCTGGCTGAAGCCTGACGGAATGCCGACGCGGGCGCTCAGGTCGCGAATCGCCTGAATGGCGGACATGCTGGCGACTTCATCGCTCATCCCGCGGGTATCGACGCCCATTGCCTGCGCCACGCGGGCAAAACGCGCGACCGCGTTCGGGCGGTTAAAGTTTTCGATGATCGGCAGCAGGATGGCGTTGCACACGCCATGCGGCAGGTTGTGCGTTGCGCCCGGTTGGTGCGCCAGAGCATGTACCAGCCCCAGCCCGGCGCTGTTAAACGCCATACCTGCCAGGTACTGACCAAACGCCATCTGCTCGCGCGCTTCCAGGTTATGACCGTCGTCGACCGCTTTCGGCAGCCAGAGGTTAATCAGGCGAATCGCCTCCAGCGCGTTGGCATCGGTCAGCGGGTGTGCGCCAACGGACACATAGGCTTCAATGGCGTGCGTTAACGCATCCATACCGGTTGCGGCGGTCACGGAGGCCGGAATATCAAGCATCACGCTGGCATCGTCCACGGCAATATCCGGGATGATGTTCGGGTCGATAATCACCTCTTTCACCTGACGCGCGGAGTCGATGATCACCGCGTTGCTGGTCATCTCTGCCGCGGTGCCTGCGGTAGTGTTGATCGCCACCAGCGGCACGCCTGCGTTTTTCACCTTGCCGACGCCGGAGTAATCGGTAGACGGGCCTGGATTAGCGGTGAGGATTTTAATCGCCTTGGCGGTATCAATCGGGCTGCCGCCGCCAAAGGCGATGATGTAATCACACTCCGCGTCCCGGTAAGCCGCAAATCCTTTTTGCACCAGCGCTTCCGTCGGGTTCGGAAACACCTCATCGAACAGATGATATGACATTTGATGGGCGTCCAGCGCGGTAAACAGGCTGTCGAGCAGGCCCAGTTTCACCAGTTGGCCGTCGGTGACAATCAGCGCTTTGCCCCACTGCCTGGTCGCCACCAGGGTGACCATATCGCCGATTGCACCCGCGCCATGCAGGCTAATTTTGGGAAGTGCCAACATAAAGCTCATGATAATTCTCCTTAACTATCGCCTGTGGCGTTACGCGTATAAATCCAGGGCCGACTGCATCGGGGTAACGCCAAAACGTTTGCCCAGCGCGATCAGCTCTTCCCGGGTGATGGTCTGCTTCATGCCGCCCATGGAATAGACCTTCACCAGCACTTCTGCGGATTTCTCGGCGGTGTCGATCAGGCCGAAGGTTTCATCCAGCGTCGGGCCGCTGCCGAATACGCCGTGGAACGGCCACAGCACCAGGGCGTGCTTTTGCATATCCGTCGCGGTCGCCTGACCGATTTCGTCGGTACCCGGCACCATCCACGGCAGAATACCGACACCGTCCGGGAAGACCACCAGACACTCGGTACTGCCTTCCCACAGCTTGCGGGTAAAGAAATCAGAATTATTTTCCAGCACGTAGGTCAGGGCGATCAGGTTAGTGGCGTGGCAGTGCATGATGACGCGGTCTTTGCCGTCAGTCGCCTTGATGCGTTCGCAGTGGGAGAGGAAGTGCGCTGGCAGCTCAGAGGTCGGCACCGCGTCGTCCGTTAGCCCCCACAGAATGTGGTAGCCCGCGCCGTCGCTATCTACCCTCACGACGCCGAGATTGGCTTCCGGGTCCAGCTGAACGTTACGGAAGAACTTGCCGGAACCGGTAACGATAAACGGCGTGTTGGCGAGCAGCGGCATCGGCTGGCTCAGGGCAATATAGCGTGGCTTCTGGTGAAAATCGGCGGCGTACGGCTCGATGTCCGCATCGTCCAGGCGCAGCGTGAGGTTGCCGCCGTTGCGCTCGTCCCAGCCCTTCAGCCAGGCGTCGGAGGTGGCTTTGATCATGCCCTGGACGAACCAGGAGGTGGTGATGGTCTGCATACAGTGTTTCCTTTGAAAATGCAGGGTGGCGTTACGCTTACCCGGCCTGCTTTTACCTGTAGGCCCGGCAAGCAACGCGCCGCCGGGCGATATTTTTTACTGACGAGCGGCGAGCACGTCTTTTTCATACGCCCGCACGTTGTCCAGCCACTGGCTGCCCGCAGGCGCATCGTGACGCTGGCAGTACATCTCCCATACCGCCTGCCACGGCAGGGATTTTTGCTCCTCCAGCAGCGCCAGACGCGCGGTGTAGTCGCCGTTTTCTTCAAGCTGTTTCAGCGCAGCAGTCGGCTCCAGCAGGGCGCGCAGCAGCGCTTTCTTCATGTTGCGGGTGCCGATTACCCACGCCGCGATGCGGTTGATGGAGGCGTCAAAGAAGTCGAGCCCGATGTGCACGCGGTCAAACAGATCGTGACGGACGATTTCGCTGGCAATCGCCTGGGTTTCGTCGTCCAGCAGGACCACGTGGTCGCTGTCCCAGCGCACCGGACGGCTGACGTGCAGCAGCAGGCGCGGCACGTAGAGCATGGCGGCGGAAATTTTGTCGGAGATAACTTCCGTTGGGTGGAAGTGGCCAGCATCCAGGCACAGCGCGGTCTGGCGGCTGGTGGCGTAACCCATGTAGAACTCGTTTGAGCCCACGGTGTAGCTTTCTGCGCCAATGCCGAACAGCTTGCTCTCCACCGCGTCGATATGGTGCGCCGGATCCAGCTTCTCGCTGATGGCTTCATCCAGCGCGGCCAGCAGGCGCTGGCGTGGCGCCAGACGGTCAACGGTGATGTCCTTCATGCCGTCCGGGATCCAGATATTCATCACCGACGGCGTGCCGAGCTGCTCGCCAAAATACGCGGAGACGCGGCGGCTGGCCTTCACGTGGTCGATCCAGAACTGCCGGATTTCGTCGTTGGCGTGTGCAAGGGTAAACCCGTCCGCGCTCAGCGGGTGCGAGAAGCAGGACGGGTTAAAATCCAGTCCCAGCCGGTTGGCCTTTGCCCACTCCACCCAGTTCTTAAAGTGTTCCGGTTTGATTTCGTTACGCGCGACCGGTGCGTCGGATTCGAGATAAATCGCGTGCAGGTTCAGCCGTTTTGGCCCCGGGATCAGGCTCAGCGCCAGCTCCAGATCCGCACGCAGTTCGGTGGCGTTGCGCGCTTTGCCCGGGTAGTTACCCGTTGCCTGAATGCCACCCGTCAGGGAACCGCCCGGATTCTCGAAGCCGGCGACGTCATCACCCTGCCAGCAGTGCATGGAGACGGGCAGACGGTCGAGCTGGCGCAGCGCCTCTTCGACATCCACGCCGACGGCGGCGAAACGCTGTTTAGCCAGGTCCCAGGCTTGTTCAAGTTGAGTGGTCATGCGCAAAGCTCCTTAGTCAGTCGTTTTTGCTGAAACTGCGCCCGGTAGCGGGCAATGTCATGGCAGGGATTGGGGGTGAAGGTGGTCAGGCTGTTATTCGCCGTCACCACCGAACGGAAATCGTCGACGTTTGATAGTTCGTCCAGCGTCATCAACTGAATGCCAATGTTGCCGAGCGTGGAAGCCTCTACGGGGCCTGCCACCACGGTAATGCCGCAGGCATCGGCGCAGAGCTGATTCAGCAGCTGGTTCTGGCAGCCGCCGCCCACGATGTGTAGCTGGCTGAACGGTTTACCGCGAAGGCTCGCCAGCTCGCTCAGGATGTCGGCATAGAGCAGGGCGAGGCTGTCAAAAATACAGCGCGCCAGCTCGGCGGGGCGGGAAGGTACCGGCTGCCCCGCGTCAAAACAGGCGGCCTGGATTTCGGCGCTCATGTGCACCGGGTTAATAAAGCGGTCGTCGTTCGGGTTAATCAGGAAGGTGCAGGCCTTCAGCTTTTCGGTTTCCGCAATAAGTGCGGGCAGGTCGGTGACGTTCTGCTCTTTCAGCACCCGCTGGAGCAGCCACAGGCCCATGATGTTCTTCAGCACGCGGTAGCGTCCTTCGGCACCGCCTTCGTTGGTGATATTGGCGGCCAGCGCGGCGTCGCTGGTGTAGGGCGTTTTGCTTTCAAAACCCATCAGCGACCAGGTGCCGGAGGAGAGGTAGGCCGCGTCTTTGCTGGCGAGCGGCGAGGCAATGACCGCGCTTGCGGTGTCGTGACTGGCGACGGCGACAACGGGAATTTCATTCCCCTGCGGGCAAATCCACTGGCCGATCACATTGCCCGGATGGGTTGGCGCGCCGAACCAGGACGGCGAGGCGCCCGTCCATGCCAGCAGGTGTTCATCCCAGTTATCGGTGTTGATATTGACCAGCTGCGTGGTGGTGGCGTTGGTGTATTCCCAGTTCATGTTGCCGGTCAGACGATAGCTTAAGTAGTCCGGGATCAGCAGCGCATGCGCCACCTTTTCAACCAGCTCTGGCTGTTGCTCCACCAGCGCGCGCAGCTGGTACAGCGTGTTAAACGGCAGAAACTGAATGCCGCTGCGACCATAGATGTTCTCTTTGCCAAGCTGCGCGATGGCGTGCGCCATCAGCCCATCGGTGCGGCTGTCGCGGTAGGAGACGGGCAGGCCAACGCGTTCGCCGTGACTGTCCAGCAGCACGTAATCCACGCCCCAGGTATCAATGCCGATACTGTCGATGCGGATACCGTCTTCGCAGACGTTGTGAAGTCCGGTGCGGATCTCCGCCTCCAGCGCATCGATATCCCAGGTCACAAAACCGTCCTGTTTTTGCAGACAATTGGCGAAACGGTGCATTTCGCGAAGCGTAAGGGTGTGCTGGTCACAGTCCCAGGTGGCGAGCATTACACGGCCGCTGGATGCGCCTAAATCGACAGCCACACAATGGCGAAAAGTCATGGTCGGGTCCTTTCTTAAGTCATTAGCGATGAGTGTAAGAAAGGGAAGAAATAGCCACCTTCTCTCCACTGACAGCCCAAATCTCGCGCTGGCAAGAAAGCAAAGGTGAACGTGAGGGAGTTCACAGTTTCCAGTAATGGCGGGGTTTGCTGGCAGTGTGACGCTGACCGCATTTCCCGATCTTTCCGCCTGTTTCTTGAAAAATCGGCAGCTTTTGCGCGGTTTACTGTCAAAAATTTAAGGTGAGCGTGGAGGGCCTTAATTACTATTTTGAGAACTTTTCTCATTGGTGGGGGCCGTTATGACCGTACTGCACAGCGTCGATTTTTTTCCTTCGGGGGCTTCTCCCGTCGCGATTGAGCCACGGCTTCCTCAGGCTGCGTTCCCGGAGCATCATCATGATTTTCATGAGATTGTGATTGTTGAGCACGGAACGGGCATCCACGTATTCAACGGTCAGCCGTATACCATCAGCGGCGGTACGGTGTGCTTCGTGCGTGACCACGACAGGCACCTGTATGAACATACCGACAACCTGTGTCTGACCAACGTACTCTATCGTTCCCCGGACGCGTTCCAGTTTCTCTCCGGGTTGAATCAGCTGTTGCCGCAGGAGAAGGACGGCCACTACCCGTCGCACTGGCGGGTGAATCAATCCACGTTACAGCAGGTGCGTCAGCTGGTGAGCCAGATGGAGCAGAGCGAGGACGGGCAGGAGACGCACGCGATTGCCACCCGCGAGCTGCTGTTTATGCAGCTGCTGGTGCTGCTGCGCCGCAGCAGCATGGTGGAAGGGATGGAAAATAACGACGCACGGCTGAACCAGCTCATGGCCTGGCTGGAAGATCATTTCGCTGAAGATGTCTGCTGGGAAACGCTGGCGGACGACTTTTCGCTCTCGCTGCGCACGCTGCATCGTCAGCTCAAGCAGCATACCGGGCTCACGCCGCAGCGTTACCTTAACCGTCTGCGCCTGATCAAAGCGCGTCATCTTTTACGGCATACCGACGAAAGCGTTACAGAAATTGCTTATCGCTGCGGTTTCGGCGACAGTAATCACTTTTCGACGCTATTTCGCCGGGAATTTAGCTGGTCGCCGCGCGATATTCGTCAGGGGAAAGACGCGTTGCTTCAGTAACGCGAGGGCAGTCACCGTTTTCAGGCCGCAAAAAAGCTAATAATGCCCGGTTATTCGCCGTAGAGGTTGTGGTGTGGCCGCTCAGTTGATTCTTCGCAAAGATGATTTTTTTGCCTCCGCGAGTCAGGCCGTCGCGGTGGCCGACCGTTACCCGCAAAATGTCTTTGCCGAGCACACCCATGAGTTCTGCGAGCTGGTGCTGGTGTGGCGCGGCAACGGCCTTCACGTCCTCAACGACCGGCCCTACCGCATCACGCGCGGGGATCTGTTTTACATTCGCGCCGAAGACAAACACGCCTACGCCTCGGTTAACGATCTGGTGTTGCAGAACGTCATCTACTGCCCTGACAGGCTTAAACTGAATGTCGACTGGGCGAGCAACATTCCGGGCATTCTGAATGCCGGAGGCGAACCGCACTGGCGCTTAAGCAGCAGCGGCATGGCTCAGGTGCGCCAGACGATTTCCCAACTGGAGCAGGAGAGCCAGAAGAGCGACCCGGTGGCAAACCAGATGTCGGAGCTGCTTTTCGCCCAGCTGGTGATGACCCTGAAGCGCCATCGTTACGCCACGGATAATCCCTCCGCCACCACGCAGGAAGCGCTGCTGGATAAGCTGATCGCCCGGCTTGCGGGCAGTCTGAACAAGAGTTTCGTACTGGAAAAATTCTGCGAGCAGGAGCAGTGCAGCGAGCGCGCGCTGCGCCAGCAGTTCCGCACCCAGACGGGAATGACGATAAACCATTACCTGCGCCAGCTGCGCATCTGCCACGCCCAGTATCTGTTACAGCATACGGAGCTGATGGTCAGTGAAGTGGCGATGCGCTGCGGCTTTGAGGACAGTAACTACTTTTCGGTGGTGTTTAACCGTGAGGTGGGGATGACGCCGGTTCAGTGGCGTCATCGCAGTCGAAAAGCAGCGTAATCAGTTCGCCATGCCGAGGCCGACGATATTGGCCGCAATGATAATCACCACGCAGCCCAGGCTCAGTACGCCAACCGGACGACGTCCGGCGTTGTTCCACTCCTTCAGCACCAGCCCAACCAGACCGCCGCACAGCACGTAGAAGCTCATGTGCAGCATCCAGCTTATGTAGTCGTACTGCGGCGGAATGCTGGCGTGGCCCCAGGCGTAGAAGAAGAATTGCAGATACCACATCAGGCCGCCGAGCGCGGAGAGCAGAACGTTGGTAAGGATCAGCGGTTTTGCCAGCGAGAAGTCGGCTTTTACCGACAGGTTATTCACTTTTGCCAGACGAATGAAGCAGAAGCCGAGGTTTACCAGCGCGCCGCCGCCCATGATCACCACGTAGCTTGGCAGGGCAACATACAGCGGGTCAACGCCCAGCGCCGCAGCGGCGTCGTGCATCGGTTTGGCGGCGTTCATGGCGAACGACATGCCCGCCGAGAAGACCCCGCACATCACTGCCAGCAGCAGCCCTTTCTTCAGGTTGAACTCTTCGGCTCTGATGCCCATCTTGCGTTCTTTTAGCTGGCCTGCGCGAGTGACGATCCCCACGCCGATCACCGCCACCAGCACGCCCAGCAGCGTCATTCGCCCGCCCTGGGTGTTGATCAGCACGTCGAAATGGCCGTTAAGAATGGGCGTCATCAGCGTGCCGACGATCAGCGTAATGCCAATCGCGATGCCGATACCCATCGACATCCCGAGGTAGCGCATGGTCAGGCCGTAGTTGGTGTTGCCGATGCCCCACATCGCGCCGAACAGGAATACCGGCAGCAGGGTGGAGGCGTTGAAGGAGGAGAAGTAGCCCCAGAAATCGGGCAGCAGCATGGCGCTGATTGTCCACGGCAAAATCAGCCAGGACACGGTACCGCCAACGGACCACATGGTTTCCCACGACCAGCCTTTCACCTTTTTGAACGGGGCATAGAAACAGGCTGCACTGGCTGCGCCTATTAAATGCCAGAAGATACCCATCGTAATCGCATGATTCATTTTTACGTCCTCATCGTTTTTATAGCCGGAGGCTTCCCCCCGACTTGATGAGTGTAAAAATTAGGCTGTTCAGGAACCTTCAGAAGGTTGCCGCACTTTTGTTTTGAATGGCAATCAGCACGTTAAGCGCGTGAGCAGACTCACAATTCCTTTATTTCTCAAAAACCGAATAACCATATAAAAACTACGGCATTGATAATCATTTTCAATATCATTTAATTAACTATAATGAACCAACTGCTTACGCGGCATTAACAGCTGTGCCGCCCGACAATAATGGAGAGGATTATGAGTTATACACTGCCATCCCTGCCGTATGCCTACGACGCACTGGAACCGCATTTCGACAAGCAGACGATGGAAATCCATCACACTAAACACCACCAGACCTACGTGAACAACGCGAATGCTGCGCTGGAAAGCCTGCCAGAGTTCGCTAATCTGCCTGTTGAAGAGCTGATCACCAAGCTGGACCAGCTGCCAGCAGACAAGAAAACCGTACTGCGTAACAACGCGGGCGGTCACGCTAACCACAGCCTGTTCTGGAAAGGCCTGAAAACCGGCACCACCCTGCAGGGCGACCTGAAAGCGGCTATCGAGCGCGACTTCGGTTCCGTAGACAACTTCAAAGCGGAATTCGAAAAAGCCGCTGCAACCCGCTTCGGCTCTGGCTGGGCGTGGCTGGTTCTGAAAGGTGACAAGCTGGCAGTGGTTTCTACTGCTAACCAGGACTCCCCGCTGATGGGTGAAGCGATCTCTGGCGCATCCGGTTTCCCAATCCTGGGTCTGGACGTGTGGGAACACGCTTACTACCTGAAGTTCCAGAACCGTCGCCCTGACTACATCAAAGCGTTCTGGGATGTCGTGAACTGGGACGAAGCAGCAGCGCGTTTCGCCGCTAAAAAATAAGGTTGCATTGACGCCTGTGAGAAGCGAGTCTGATGACTCGCTTTTTTTGTATCTGCGTAATGGAGGCAGCGATGCATTACCCGGTGAACGTGTTTACAGGCAAGGTAAGGGAGTACGACGGCAGCCGCCCGAGCGCCATCGCCAAAGTGCAGGTCGACGGTGAGCTGTCGCTGACCGAGCTCGGGCTTGTGGGCGACCAGCAGGCCGAAAAGAAAATCCACGGCGGGCCCGATCGCGCGCTGTGCCACTATCCGCGCGAGCACTATCAGCACTGGAAAACCGAATTTCCTGAGCAGGCGGACCTCTTCGTCGCGCCCGCGTTTGGCGAAAATCTCTCAACGGAAGGGCTGACGGAAAAGAACGTCTTTATTGGCGATATTTACCGCTGGGGCGATGCCCTGATTCAGGTCACCCAGCCGCGCTCGCCGTGCTTTAAGCTCAACTACCATTTCGGTATTCAGGATATGTCGGCCCAGCTGCAAAACGCGGGTAAAACCGGCTGGCTGTATCGCGTTGTGCAGGCGGGACAGGTTTCGGCGGACGCGCCGCTTGAGCTCGCGTCGCGCCTGAGTGAGGTGTCGGTGTACGACGCCTGCGCGATTGCCTGGCATATGCCTTTTGACGATGAACAGTATCATCGCCTGCTGTCGGCGGCGGGGTTGTCTACCAGTTGGACCAGAACGATGCAAAAGCGGCGTTTAAGCGGGAAGATCGAGAGTAGTTCGCGGAGATTGTGGGGGAAATAGGTTCCGTAGAAAGTAGGCCGGGTAAGGCGAAGCCGCCACCCGGCACATACCGTTACGAACGCTTATACAGCGGTAGCCACAGCGTTAACCGCAGCCCGCCCAGCGGGCTGTCGTCGGCTTTCACCCAGCCGCGGTGCTGCTGCATGGCGGTTTCTACAATCGCCAGCCCCAGCCCCGTGCCGCCAGATTCGCGGTCGCGCGCTTCGTCGGTGCGGTAGAACGGACGGAAAATCTGCTCGCGATCTTCCGGGCTGACGCCTGGACCATCGTCATCGACAATGACGGTGATCCCGTCTTTATCCACCGAGAACGCCACCTCAATCTTCGTGTGCGAGTAGCGCAGGGCGTTACGCACGATATTCTCCAGCGCGCTTTCCAGCGCGTTGGGGTTACCGTACAGCGGCCACGGGCCCGGCGGGAAGTTGACGGTGAACGATTTACCCATCTGCTCCGCTTCGAACGCCGCGTTGTCCAGCACCTCGTGCCACAGGTGATTGGCTTTCACCGTTTCGCTCACCAGCGCGTTTTTCTGCTGGTTGCGCGACATCACCAGCAGATCGTTGATCATGCTGTCCAGACGGTGCGCTTCCGTTTCAATACGCTCCAGCTCTTTGCTTTCCCCGCTGCGGCGACGCAGCAGGGCGGTGCCCAGCTGTAAGCGCGTGAGCGGCGTACGCAGCTCGTGTGAAATGTCCGACAGCAGGCGTTGCTGGGCCGTCATCATCCGATCAAGCGCGCTGACCATCTGGTTAAAACTGGTGCCGGCGGCCAGAAACTCCTGCGGCCCGGATTCCAGCTCCGGATGCTGCCTGAGATTGCCTTGTGCCACTTCGTCCGCCGCGTTTTTCAGCTTACGCGCCGGTTTCGCCAGGCTCCACGCCAGCCATAACAGCAGCGGGGAACTGACCAGCATCGTGACGATCAGCAGCAGAAGCGGACGGTCAAACAGCAGGTTGATGAAGTCGGACTGGGAACTGCTCGCAGGGCGAATCAGGTAGAGCTGGTAGTTATCTTCCCCATCCCGTACCGAGAAAGGGCCGACCATCTCTACCCGACCATATTTCTTTTTCTGTGGGTGATCGGCGTTATCCGCCTGGCCAATAAAGTTGCGGATGATCTGCATTTCATTGCGATCGGCGCCAATCACGCGGCCTTCGCTGGTAACCAGCAAAAGACGTTGTCCTGGCGGCGCCCACTTGTCGATAGCGCGAAACAGCCTGCGCCACCACATTAAATCGTTCGGCGGATCGTTTGCCAGCTCCGCTTCCACGTGCTGCTCGATCATCACGCCCTGACGTTGCTCGCTGTCGAGCAGCTCCGTCATCTGGCGTGAGTCGAGTTTTGGCAACATCAAAACGAGCATTAAAACCAGTGCCAGCGTCAGCCAGAAGATGGCGAAGATGCGGGCGGTTAAGCTGCCTATCATGAAGCAGAAACCATCAGATAACCGCGACCACGCAGGGTTTTAAACCATGGGTGACCGTCTTTACGCTCCGGCAGCTTGCGGCGCAGGTTAGAGATGTGCATGTCGATGGCGCGGTCAAACGGCGTGAGGCGTTTGCCCAGCACTTCCTGGCTTAAATGTTCACGCGATACCACCTGGCCAAGATGTTGCGCCAGTAGATACAGCAGGGTGAACTCGGTGCCAGTAAGCTCCAGCGTCTGGCCGTCGAAGCTTGCTTCCTGACGGCCCGGGTTCAGGCTCAGGGAGTCCACTTCCAGCGTTGGCGAGCTGTTGTCGGTATTCTGCTGCTGCTCGCTCCAGTGGGAACGGCGCAGGATCGCGCGAATACGGGCCACCAGTTCACGGTCGTTGAACGGCTTCGGTAAATAGTCATCCGCACCCAGCTCAAGGCCGAGAACGCGGTCAAGCTCGCTGCCGCGGGCGGTCAGCATGATAACGGGGGTCTGGTGTGTCTGGCGAAGCTCTTTCAGCGTATCAATACCGTTTTTCTTTGGCATCATTACGTCGAGCAAAAGTAGATCGATGCTGTCGTCAAGGAGACTCAGCGCCTGCTCGCCATCATGGGCAACCAGGACGTTGAAACCTTCCATGTCGAGCAACTCCTTTAAAAGGGATGTGAGCTCTCGGTCATCGTCAACTAACAGGATTTTATTCATTGTTTAAATACCTCCGAGGCAGAAATTACGACATCAAGGCTATCTAATCCATGACTTTACGTTGTTTTACACCCCCTGACGCATGTTTGCAGCCTGAATCGTAGACTGTCTCTCGTTGAATCGCGACACGAAAGATTTTGGGAGCAAGTGATGCGCAAAGTTACCGCTGCCGTCATGGCCTCAACGCTGGCGTTCAGTGCGTTTAGCCAGGCTGCTGTAGCTATCATCGGCGATAACGGTTCCTCGCAAGAGGGCGCAACGCAGCACAGCAGCCAAAGCCATATGTTTGACGGCATAAGTTTAACCGAACATCAGCGTCAACAGATGCGAGATCTGATGCAGAGGGCACGACACGACCAGCCCCCTGTTAATGTTAGCGAAATGGAGACAATGCATCGCCTTGTCACCGCAGAAAATTTTGACGAAAGCGCTGTTCGCGCTCAGGCCGAAAAAATGGCACAGGAACAGGTTGCCCGCCAGGTAGAAATGGCGAAGGTCCGCAACCAGATGTTCCACCTGCTAACGCCCGAGCAGCAAGCGGTTTTGAATGCCAAACATCAGCAGCGTATGGACCAGCTGCGTGAGGTTGCACGGATGCAGCGAAGCTCAGAAGCGACGTTTTTCAGTAGCAATAGCAGTACCCGTAGTAACCAGTAAACCCTGTTTTCCTTGCCATAGACACCATCCCTGTCTTCCCCCACATGATGTGGGGGTTTTTTTTGCCCCGCATTCTGATTTGTTAACCGTTTATTCATCCTTTGCCTCCCCATGCTTCCGTTATACTAGCGGCATGACATGACAGGAGCGTTTATGAATCAATCCTATGGAAGGCTGGTAAGCCGGGCCGCCATTGCGGCGACCGTCATGGCCTCTGGCCTGCTGCTGATCAAAATCTTTGCCTGGTGGTATACCGGCTCGGTCAGTATTCTGGCGGCGCTGGTGGATTCACTGGTCGATATCGCCGCCTCGCTGACCAATCTTCTGGTGGTGCGCTACTCGCTGCAGCCGGCGGATGAAGAGCACACGTTTGGGCACGGTAAGGCGGAATCGCTCGCGGCGCTGGCGCAAAGTATGTTCATTTCTGGCTCTGCACTGTTCCTGTTTTTGACCGGTATCCAGCATCTGGTTTCACCTTCACCGATGAACAATCCCGGTGTCGGCGTGGTCGTCACGGTCATTGCACTTATAAGCACACTTGTTCTGGTAACGTTCCAGCGCTGGGTCGTTCGCAAAACGCAAAGTCAGGCCGTACGGGCGGATATGCTTCATTATCAATCTGATGTTATGATGAATGGGGCTATTCTTATTGCGCTCGGTCTGGCCTGGTATGGCTGGCATCGGGCCGATGCGTTGTTTGCGTTAGGGATTGGTATCTATATTTTATATAGCGCCCTGCGGATGGGGTATGACGCGGTGCAATCACTGCTCGATCGCGCTCTTCCGGACTCAGAACGTAACGAAATTTTTTCTATCGTGACCTCCTGGCCCGGCGTCAGCGGTGCACACGATCTTCGAACGCGGCAGTCAGGGCCGACCCGCTTTATTCAGATTCATATTGAAATGGAAGACAACCTGCCACTGGTACAGGCTCACGTTATTGCTGAGCAGGTCGAGCAGGCGATTTTGCAGCGTTTTCCTGGTTCAGACGTCATCATTCACCAGGATCCCTGCTCGGTTGTACCCGGATATGTTGGGCTTTCGTAATTCGTTGTAAAAAAGTGAGCCAGGCCAGCATTTTGTGTATAAATTACCGCCATTTGGTCTGACCTGAATCAATTCAGCCAGAAGGGATTGATATACTATTTGCAGTATTCGTTGGTCGATAAGTTTCTTCCGGTAACAGATTTCAATTTTGCATTCCTAAGTTCAGAGGTAGTCATGATTAAGAAAATCGGTGTGTTGACAAGCGGCGGTGATGCGCCGGGCATGAACGCGGCAATTCGTGGGGTTGTCCGTGCAGCGCTGACGGAAGGTCTGGAAGTTTTTGGTATCTATGATGGTTACCTGGGTCTGTATGAAGACCGTATGGTTCAGCTCGACCGCTACAGCGTGTCTGACATGATCAACCGTGGCGGTACCTTCCTTGGGTCTGCGCGCTTCCCGGAATTCCGTGACGAACACATCCGTGAAGTGGCTATCGAGAACATGAAAAAGCGTGGTCTGGACGCGCTGGTCGTTATCGGCGGTGACGGCTCGTACATGGGTGCAAAACGTCTGACCGAAATGGGCTTCCCGTGCATCGGCCTGCCGGGCACCATCGACAACGACATCAAAGGCACTGACTACACCATCGGTTACTTCACCGCGCTGGGCACCGTTGTGGAAGCCATTGACCGCCTGCGTGACACCTCTTCTTCTCACCAGCGTATCTCTATCGTTGAAGTGATGGGCCGTTACTGCGGTGACCTGACCCTGGCAGCGGCTATCGCCGGTGGTTGTGAGTTTGTGGTGGTTCCTGAAGTGGAATTCAGCCGCGAAGATCTGGTTGCTGAAATCAAAGCCGGTATCGCGAAAGGTAAGAAACACGCGATTGTGGCTATCACCGAGCACATCTGTGACGTTGACGAGCTGGCGAAGTACATCGAAACCGAAACCAAACGCGAAACCCGCGCGACCGTTCTGGGCCACATCCAGCGCGGCGGTTCCCCTGGCCCGTACGACCGTATTCTGGCGTCCCGCATGGGCGCGTACGCTATCGAGCTGCTGCTGCAGGGCCACGGCGGCCGCTGCGTCGGTATTCAGAACGAACAGCTGGTGCACCATGACATCATCGACGCCATTGAAAACATGAAGCGTCCGTTCAAAGGTGACTGGCTGGACTGCGCGAAAAAACTGTACTGATCCTTCGAGCCCTCTTCTTTCTGAAGAGGGCTTTTATTCCTCCACGTTATAGCCAATCTTTTTTTATTCTTTAATCATCGATTCGCTTTCTGGCACGCTGCATTCATCAAAACACTACACAAGAGAGCTGGGCGATGAATAAATGGGGCGTGGGGTTAACGTTATTGCTGGCATCGACCAGCGTGCTGGCAAAGGACATTCAACTTCTCAACGTGTCGTACGATCCGACGCGTGAGCTGTACGATCAATACAACAAAGCCTTCGCGGCGCACTGGAAGCAGGAAACCGGCGATAACGTGGTGGTTCGCCAGTCGCACGGTGGCTCTGGTAAGCAGGCGACATCGGTGATTAACGGTATTGAAGCCGACGTGGTTACCCTGGCGCTGGCCTATGATGTCGACGCTATCGCCGAGCGTGGCCGTATCGACAAAAACTGGATCAAACGCCTGCCGGACAACTCCGCGCCATACACCTCGACCATCGTCTTCCTGGTGCGTAAAGGCAACCCGAAACAGATTAAGGACTGGAACGACCTGATCAAACCGGGCGTTTCTGTGATTACCCCGAACCCGAAAAGCTCCGGCGGGGCACGCTGGAACTACCTGGCGGCCTGGGGCTACGCGCTGCACCACAACAACGGTGACCAGGCTAAAGCCCAGGAGTTCGTCAAATCCCTGTACAAAAACGTTGAAGTGCTGGACTCCGGCGCGCGCGGTGCCACTAACACCTTCGTCGAGCGAGGAATTGGCGACGTGCTTATTGCCTGGGAAAACGAAGCCCTGCTGGCGACCCACGAACTGGGTAAAGACAAGTTTGAGATCGTGACTCCGAGCGAATCCATCCTCGCCGAGCCGACCGTTTCCGTGGTCGATAAGGTCGTTGATAAGAAAGGCACCAAAGCGGTGGCGGAAGCCTACCTGAAATATCTCTACTCGCCGGAAGGCCAGGAAATCGCGGCGAAGAACTTCTATCGTCCACGCGATGCGGCTGTCGCGAAGAAATACGACAGCGAATTCCCGAAACTGAAGCTCTTCACCATTGATGATGTGTTCGGCGGCTGGACGAAAGCGCAGAAAGAGCACTTCTCTAATGGCGGCACCTTCGACCAGATTAGCCAGCGCTAACGGTTAGCAAACGACACGGCGACCCGGTGTGAGAAATCCACCGGGTTTTTTATTTGGTCATCATTTTGCGTTACTCTTTTGCCTCTATTGAAAACAGGGAACGCGTTGTGAAAAAAATTATCTTACTGATCCTGATTGTCATCGCCCTTGCCGCAGGCGGCGTGTACTGGATAAAAGCGGGTAATCCGAATGCGTTGCGCCATATCGTCCTCGACCAGTGTCTGCCTAATCAGCTGCAGCACCGTAACCCGGCACCCTGCGCGCAGGTGAAGCCTGATGCGGGCTATGTGGTATTTAAGGACCGCAACGGGCCGCTGCAATATTTGCTGATGCCAACGTACCGCATCAACGGCACCGAAAGCCCGCTCCTGACCGAGCCTCATACGCCAAACTTCTTCTGGCTGGCGTGGCAGTCGCGCAGCTTTATGACCCTGAAGCGTGGCTCTGAAGTGCCGGACAGCGCTATTTCGCTGACGATTAACTCACCGACCGGACGCACGCAAAACCATTTCCATATCCATATCTCCTGCCTGCGCCCGGACGTGCGCGAGAAGCTCAACGCGGCGCAGGGAGACATCAGCACCCAGTGGCTACCGTTCCCGGGTGGGCTGGAAGGGCATGAGTACCTCGCACGCCGGGTGACGGAGAATGAACTGGTCCAGCGCAGTCCGTTTATGATGCTGGCGGAAGAGCTGCCGGAGGCGCGCGACCATATGGGACGCTTCGCGCTGGCGATGGCGCAGCAGTCGGATGGTTCGTTTGTTTTGCTGGCGACCGAGCGTAACCTGCTCATGCTTAACCGCGCGTCGGCAGAGGAATTGCAGGATCATCAATGCGCTATCCTGAAGTAACCCCACTATAAATCGCGTTTACTCAGGCTGCCTGTCACCGTAGACTTGCTGAAAAAATCTACAGGAGACAGGTATGTCGCTCTGGTTAACGCATCCTCTGCTGCTGCCCTCGCTGATCGTCGGCGTCACCATCGTGCTGTGGGCGACGTCGCTGTTGCCGGAATTTATCACCGCGCTGCTGTTTTTCACGGCGGCGATGACCGCCAGAATCGCCCCGCCGGAGGTGATTTTTGGCGGTTTTGCCTCGTCGGCTTTCTGGCTGGTCTTCAGCGGCTTTGTGCTCGGCGTGGCGATCCGTAAAACCGGCCTGGCGGACAGGGCCGCCCGGGCGCTGTCGGCAAAGCTCACTGACTCCTGGATGCTGATGGTGGCGAGCGTGGTATTGCTCAGCTACGCGCTGGCGTTTGTTATGCCGTCAAACATGGGGCGTATTGCGCTGCTGATGCCCATTGTCGCGGCGATGGCGAAACGCGCCGGTATTGCCGACGGCTCCCGCGCCTGGTTCGGCCTTGCGCTGGCAGTCGGCTTCGGTACCTTCCAGCTCTCGGCCACCATTCTGCCCGCCAACGTGCCTAACCTGGTCATGAGCGGCGCGGCGGAAGGCTCGTACGGCATTCACCTGAACTATGTCCCGTATCTGCTGCTGCACACGCCGGTGCTCGGTATTCTCAAAGGCCTGATTCTGATTGGCCTCATCTGCTGGCTGTTCCCCGGCAGCCCGAAACCGGCGAAGGATTTCACGCTGTCTGAACCGATGGGGCGTGACGAAAAACGACTCGCCTGGCTGCTGGTGGTGGTGCTGATGATGTGGGTGACGGAGAGCTGGCACGGCGTGGGGCCGGCGTGGACGGGGCTGGCGGCCTCGATTATCGTTATGCTGCCGCGCATTGGTTTTATCACCGGCGAGGAGTTCTCGGCGGGGGTAAATATGCGCACCTGCATTTACGTTGCGGGTATTCTCGGGCTGGCGATCGTCGTGACGCAAACGGGTATCGGAGCGGCCGTAGGCGAGGCGCTGCTGCGCATAATGCCGCTGGATGCGGACAAACCATTCACCAGCTTCCTGGCGCTAACCGGAATTACTACGGCACTCAACTTCATTATGACTGCCAACGGCGTTCCGGCGCTGTACACCACGCTGGCGCAGAGCTTCTCGGATGCGACCGGTTTCCCGCTGCTGTCGGTGATCATGATTCAGGTGCTGGGCTATTCCACGCCGCTGCTGCCGTATCAGGCGTCGCCGATTGTGGTGGCGATGGGGCTAGGAAAGGTGCCTGCAAGGGCGGGGATGGTGCTCTGCCTGGCGCTGGCGATTGCGACATATCTGGTGCTGCTGCCGCTGGATTATCTGTGGTTTAGCGTGTTAGGGCGTTTGTAGCGGCGGGTAAGCGCAAGCGCCACCCGCCACAAAGGCCATTACGCCTGTTTAGCCGCTTCTGCCGCTTTAACGATCACCGCGAAAGCGTCCGCTTTCAGGGATGCACCGCCAACCAGCGCGCCATCGATATCTGGCTGGGTGAACAGCTCAGCAGCGTTGGAGGCGTTTACGGAGCCGCCGTACTGGATGATCACTTGCTCAGCCACTTTCGCGTCGGCTTTAGCAATATGGTCACGGATGAATTTGTGAACTGCCTGAGCTTGCGCAGGGGTAGCAGATTTGCCGGTACCGATCGCCCAGACTGGCTCGTAAGCGATAACCGCGCCTTCGAACGCTGCTGCGCCCTGCGTTTTCAGCACGGCGTCGATCTGACGTGCACACACTTCTTCGGTTTTGCCCGCTTCGTTTTCCGCTTCGGTTTCACCGATGCACAGAACCGGGATCAGACCCTGCTCTTTCAGCACGGCAAATTTCTTCGCGATGAACTCGTCAGATTCTTTGTGGTAGGTGCGACGCTCGGAGTGGCCGATGATGATGTATTTTGCGCCGATATCTTTCAGCATTTCAGCGGAAGTTTCACCGGTGAACGCGCCAGACAGGTTAACGTCAACGTTCTGCGCGCCCAGCACGATGTGGCTGCCGTCAGCGGCACGTTTAGCCAGATCCAGGTACATATCCGGCGGAGCGATAGCAACCGCGCAGCCGGTCACGCCAGCCAGCTCTTTACGCAGGTTTGCAACCAGTTCGTTTACCATGTGGCGGCTGCCGTTCAGTTTCCAGTTACCCATCACTAAAGGATGTCGCATTTCAATTCTCCACGCTAAATAAGCGAATTAAGGAATATGGCCGCCCTGTCGGGCAGCATGGTCTGTGAATCAGTATAGAGATTTTCCCTCGAAAGGCTTTGCTTTTTGTCATTAATTGGCCCCGCCAAGGGTGTCAGATAGCGCCAGCTTAATCGGTTCAACGGCGAAGGTCAGTCCTTTTTCGCCGTTATCCGCCACTACATAGCGAATCGCGCCTTCGGTTGTGGCGTAGTACCGCTTGTTTTTACCGGCGGCCAGCAGCTTTTGCAGCTTTTGCTGGCTCTGCTTTTTCGTCAGCGCAGGTGTAAACGCCTGCAGCACCGCGCTCATGTAATCAAGCGCCTTCGATTTAGCCGCTTTCTGCTCTGGCCCCTGAATCGGCAACCAGGTGATTTGCATGCTTTTGATTTTTAACGTACCGCGCTCCAGCGCCGTGGAAGCATACAAATTCTCGTTTATCTTGCTCGCTGCACGGGTCAGTGTAGGGGTATCGCGCGAGCTATCAATGGCGCGAAACTCATCCAGCGGCAGCCCTGGGTTGGCCTGATTGAAAGCTTCGCGAAACTGGCTGATGGACTGATCGAAAGACGGTGCGCCCGCCAGCAAATACGGCGCAGTGGTGGGGGCCGCGGTGTTGGCGGCGTGCAGCGGAAAACCCGCGCCGAGCATCGCTAAACACAGGAAAAGAGAATGTGCCGAATTTTTCATCAACATTGCACCTGGCCGTAAGTGCTCATGATTAAAACGATATCTGGTCGGCTTGTCAAAAGGTCACAACTCCAGGGTAAAATGCGGGCTAAACGATAATAAGGAACCTTACATGACCATACAGCAGTGGCTGTTTTCATTCAAAGGGCGTATTGGACGCCGTGATTTCTGGGTCTGGATGGTGACGTGGGTCGTCGCCATGCTGCTTCTTTTTTTCGTTGCTTATAACGCCTGGCTGAGCACGCAAACGGCGGCATTTGCACTGGCTTGCCTGCTATGGCCGACGGCGGCCGTCGTGGTGAAACGCCTGCACGATCGCGGCCGCTCCGGCGCGTGGGCATTTTTGATCATACTGGCGTGGATGCTGGTGGCAGGGAACTGGGCGATGCTGCCTTCCATCCTGCCGTGGGTTGTGGGCAGGCTGCTGCCGTCGGTCATCTTCGTGATGATGATTGTCGATCTGGGCGCGTTTATCGGCACCCAGAGCGAAAATAAATACGGTAAAGATACCGTCGAGGTGAAATACCGCTGATCACCAGTAGTGTTCGGCGGTCATATGGCCCGGCCGGCGGCGAAGATGTTTCGTCATCTGCCGGGTATCCTTCAGAAGCTGCTGCGTGTCCCGGACCATCTGCGGGTTACCGCACAGCATGACGTGGCTGGTTTCGGCCGTCATCGGTAAACCCACCGCGTCTTCCAGTGCGCCGCTCTCAATTAACGCCGGTACGCGACCGGTAAGCGCTCCTGCTACGGTTTCGCGGCTGACTACCGTCTGAATCTTTAACTTTCCGCCGTACTGCTGTTCCAGCGCCTGCATCTGCGGGAGATAGCTTAAATCTGCGGCATAGCGCGCGGCGTGCACCAGCACGATGTTTTTGAAGCGCTCCAGATCCTTACCGTACTGCAAGATAGAGAGATACGGACCGATGGCCGTGCCGGTTGCCAGCATCCAGAGCGTGTCACAGTCAGGGATCTCTTCGAGCACAAAGAAGCCTGCCGCTTCGCTCACAATCTGCACATCGTCGCCGGGCTGAAGGGCGGCAAGACGCGGGCTGAGCTTACCGTCAGGAACGGTGACCAGATAGAACTCGAGATCCGGGTTATCCGGCGCGTTAACGTAAGAGTAGGCGCGCTGCACGCGCTCGCCGTCGACATCCAGACCCAGCTTGGCAAATTGCCCGGCCTTAAACGGGTGAACGGGAGCATGCAGGGTGAGACTAAATAGCGCATCGGTCCAGAATTCTATCTTTGTGACTTTACCTGTTACCCAGTCCGCCATGATCTTCTCCTGTGCTGTTTCTCTGTTCTATCTTCCGTACTTGTGGGAAACATTTCCAGCCCCTTCGGGCCGGAAAGCTCTATCGATCAAACGGTTTTACAGAATATGCGTCTGCACGTCCGGGTCTTTACGGTCGAGATAGTGAATGGACTGAATGCGTCGGATGGTGCGCGATTTACCGCGGATCAGCAGCGTTTCAGTGGTCGCCATGTTGCCCTTGCGGGTGATGCCGTCCAGCAGATCGCCTTTGGTGATGCCGGTTGCAGAGAAGACGACGTTATCGCTGCGCGCCATGTCGTTCAGCGCCAGTACTTTATTGGCTTCGATGCCCATCGCTGCGCAGCGCGCCAGCTCGTCCTCACCGATACGACGGTTTTCGTCGCTGTCGCCTTTCACCTCATGGCGCGGCAGAAGGCGCGCCTGCATATCACCGTCCAGCGCGCGGATCACCGCCGCAGAGACCACGCCTTCCGGCGCGCCGCCGATGCCGTAAAGCACGTCCACTTCGCTGTCCGGCATGCAGGTCAGAATAGAGGCGGCTACGTCGCCATCCGGAATGGCAAACACGCGCACGCCGAGTGCCTGCAGATAAGAGATAGTGGCGTCATGGCGCGGTTTGGCCAGAATAGTCACGGTGAGTTCGTTGAGCGGTTTAGCCAGCGCCGCCGCGATATTGCGCAGGTTGGCGTCCAGCGGCAGGCTGAGATCGATTGCGCCTTTCGCACCAGGGCCGACAATCAGCTTTTCCATGTACATGTCTGGCGCGTTGAGGAAGCAGCCTTTATCGCCCACGGCCAGCACCGCCAGGGCGTTGGCCTGGCCCATCGCCGTCATGCGCGTGCCTTCGATCGGGTCCACCGCGATATCCACCGCATCGCCTTTGCCGGTCCCGACCTTTTCACCGATGTAGAGCATCGGCGCTTCGTCGATTTCGCCTTCACCGATGACGATAGTGCCGTCGATGTTGACCTGGTTAAGCACAATGCGCATGGCGTGGACGGCCGCGCCGTCTGCGGTATTTTTGTCGCCACGACCCAGCCATTTATAACCTGCAAGGGCGGCTGCTTCGGTGACGCGGGAAAACTCGATAGCAAGTTCACGTTTCATGAGGGACTCGTACAATCAAAAGGAATTGCACGAAGTTTATCACAGAGTGGGGAGGGGTGAGGGGACCGGTGCGGTTGGAGCCCCTCACCCTAACCCTCTCCCCAGGGGAGAGGGAATATAGGCTTACTCTTCGTGTTCTTCCCACGCCAGGGCACGTTTCACCGCTTTCTTCCAGCCGCTGTAGCGGTAGTTGCGCTCGGTGGTTTCGATGCCAGGGCGGAATTCGCGTTCGATGACCGCTTTCTCCTGCAGCTCGTCCAGGTTCTGCCAGAAGCCTACCGCGAGACCCGCAAGATACGCCGCGCCCAGTGCCGTCACTTCACGTACTTCAGGGCGCTCAACGCGGGTGCCCAGAATGTCGGACTGGAACTGCATCAGGAAGTTGTTGGCTACCGCGCCACCGTCCACGCGCAGGGCGTGCAAACGAATGCCGGAGTCTGCCTGCATCGCTTCCAGCACGTCACGCGTCTGGTAGGCGATGGATTCCAGGGTCGCACGAATGATGTGGTTTGAGTTCACACCGCGCGTCAGGCCGAAAATTGCGCCGCGGGCATACGGGTCCCAGTACGGTGCGCCCAGACCGGTGAACGCTGGCACCACGTACACGCCGTTGGTGTCTTTCACTTTGGTCGCGAAGTACTCGGAGTCAAACGCATCGCTGATCAGCTTCATCTCGTCGCGCAGCCACTGAATAGATGCGCCCGCCATAAACACCGCACCTTCCAGGGCATAGTTCACCTCGCCGCGCGGGCCGCAGGCGATGGTAGTCAGCAGGCCGTTTTCTGATTTCACCGCTTTCTCGCCGGTGTTCATCAGCATAAAGCAGCCGGTGCCGTAGGTGTTCTTCGCCATCCCTTCCTTGACGCACAGCTGGCCGAACAGCGCCGCCTGCTGGTCACCGGCGATACCGGCGATAGGAATACGGGTGCCGCCTTTACCGCCGATGTTGGTCTGGCCGTAGACTTCAGACGACTTACGCACTTCAGGCAGCATCGCGCGCGGAATATCCAGCGCGTCCAGCATCTTGTCATCCCACTCCAGGGTGTTGATGTTGAACAGCATGGTGCGCGAGGCGTTAGTGTAGTCAGTAACGTGGACACGTCCCTGAGTCATCTTCCAGATAAGCCAGGTATCAACGGTACCGAACAGCAGCTCGCCGCGTTTTGCACGCTCGCGTGAACCTTCCACGTGGTCGAGGATCCACTTCACTTTGGTGCCGGAGAAGTACGGGTCAACCACCAGGCCGGTGGCGCTGCGCACGTACTCTTCCATCCCGTCACGCTTAAGCTGTTCGCAGATCTCTGACGTACGGCGGCACTGCCAGACGATGGCGTTGTAAATCGGCTTACCGGTTTCGCGTTCCCACACCACGGTGGTTTCACGCTGGTTGGTGATACCAATCGCGGCGATTTCGTCGGAACTGATGTCGGCTTTCGCCAGCACTTCCACCAGCGTGGAGCTTTGTGACGCCCAGATCTCCATCGGGTCGTGTTCTACCCAGCCTGGACGCGGATAAATTTGCTCAAATTCGCGCTGTGACACGCTGACGATATTCGCGTCATGATCCATTACGACAGCGCGGGAGCTGGTAGTGCCCTGGTCGAGCGCAACGATATATTTTTTTTCGGTCATGGTATGTGTCCCGTAGTCAGATTACAGCGAAGCTTTTTGTTGTGCGGTAGAAGTCGTTTCCTTCTCCTCTTCCACACAGGTGTCGCACGGTAAGTGGCGACCAATTAATTTGCGATAGCCAAATGCACCCAGTGCCGCCCCTACGACTGGTCCGAACAGCGGTACCAGGAAGTAAGGAATATCTTTGCCGCCGGTGAAAGCCACGTCGCCCCATCCTGCAAAGAAGGCGAAGGTTTTTGGACCCAGGTCACGCGCCGGGTTCATCGCAAATCCTGTTAACGGCCCCATGGACGCACCGATGACGGCGATCAGCAGGCCAATCAGCAATGGCGCCAGCGGGCCACGCGGAATGCCGTTACCATCATCGCCCAAAGCCATAATGACGCCCATCAGAATAGCGGTAATCACCATTTCAACTGCGAACGCCTGCACAAAATTGATATGCGGGTTAGGGTAGGTTGAGAAGATGCCTGCCAGATCCAGACTTTCGACGCTACCGCGCACCATATGATGCGTCTGTTCGAAGTCGATGAAAAGATTGTAATAAAGCCCGTAAACTAACGCCGCTGCGCAAAACGCGCCGGCAAATTGAGAAATAATGAAGGGAACAACTTTGCGTCCGTCGAAGCACGCGAACAGCCACAGTGCGATTGTCACCGCCGGGTTAAGATGTGCGCCAGAGACCCCTGCAGTCAGGTAGATGGCCATCGCCACGCCCAGACCCCAGATGATACTGATTTCCCACTGACCAAAACTGGCACCCGCCACTTTCAGTGCAGCGACACAGCCCACTCCGAAGAATATCAACAACCCGGTACCAAGGAACTCGGCAATGCACTGGCCTTTTAAGGTTGATGTCTGACTCATAATCGGAATCCTGAAGAAATTGATGTTTATTGTTAGCGTGGCCGCCCGTGACAGCCACGATGCCCTGTAGACATAGTGTTAATTTATCGTTAACGAGCAAAAACGAGAAATATCGAAATTAAAATGTGTGGTCTGTGTCAATAAAATGAGCGTTTTCGCGCCATAAAGCGCGTTTTTGCATCAGTCGCGCACGGTGAGCTGAATCATTTTTTTAACGAATGGGTTAACAACTTAGAGGTATATGCCGCGAACGCACCAGGACGAGGCCGAAAAGTGTTGCAAACCGCGATCTGCGTGGCATGCCGCTGGACAGGGGCGACTGCGCTCCATACAATCGGAACATATGTTGTGCGCGTTTACGTTAAAGCGTCGCCTTGCAATTCAGGAGAGGTAGGATCATGTCTTTAGAAGTGTTTGAGAAACTGGAAGCGAAAGTACAGCAGGCGATTGACACCATCACGCTGCTGCAGATGGAAATTGAAGAGCTGAAAGAGAAGAACAACAGCCTGGCGCAGGAAGTTCAGAACGCTCAGCACGGCCGCGAAGAACTGGAGCGCGAAAACAACCAGCTGCGCGAACAGCAGAACGGCTGGCAGGATCGCCTGCAGGCGCTGCTGGGACGTATGGAAGAGGTTTAATTCTGTCGGGATTGAACAGAAATAGCCGGGTAAGCGTCGCCGCTACCCGGTTTTTTTTCTCGATATCCAGCGCATCTTCCGACCGGATAATGCCGGTATTATCAGCATAAAGATGGTCGCCGGAGAAGAAGGTCACGCCGCCGAAATTCACGCGTACGTCGCTTTCGCCAGTATTCGGTTCATGGCCGATAAGCCCCTCAGTCCGCATGGTCCTGACCGCCATATTTGGCTTTCAGTCGGGCAACGATCCGGTCCATTGCTCCGCGCTCTTTTGCAAACGTGCGGGTATAACGCTCCTTGCCCTGCAAGCCCAGCATCGGTCGCCAGACCTGCGGTGGATTATGCTCAGCGCCTTTATTGACAGGGTCATTCTCGTCCGGCTGACAGGCCGCGACCACTTCCGCAGGCCATTCCGGGATTTTGCAGGTCAGCATGACCAGCCAGCGCGGAAAACTGAGAACGAAAAACACAGGAAGCTGCAGCGCATTCACCATCAGACCGAGTCGCCCGAACCACTGCTTACTGAGATAGAACAGTCCGAACAGCCAGCCCTCTTTCTGTTTTTCAACCGGCGGGCACCAGGCTATGGAGTCCGCGAGGTCCGGGAGATACTCATCTCCCTCTTCCATATAGCAGCGGATAAATTCCCAGTACATGGTCAGGTCTTCCGGGTCCCAGTTCACATTAATCGGGAGAGGAATCGCCCCCGTGACAGTATCTCCGTCATCACCCGTAAGACATCCCACAATGGTCCACTGCGTTGAGAGTCGCCCCTTCGTTGGGTACAGGACAAATTTGAGTTCCTCCCACGGAATGGACAGCACCGTTCCACCGGACTGGTAGACATATACCATCCTGTTTTTACGGTTAAAGCGGATCGGATAGTAGGTACTGAAAAATATCTCAGAAACCATTAGCCTGTATGCAGCCCAGGAAAGAGGAAGTGATATTAAGCACCAGACAACAATCAAATATATCCAGGTCTTAAGCGGATATCCTCCCTCCCAGAGCATAGGGATTAACAACCCTAGAAAACCGCGAATAAACATAATATAGAATATTATTGCGGCCCCAAGAGTTAAGACACCTCTCCAGTTGTAATACCGGTCAACCAGCTCCAGATAGGTTGAGTTCATGCGCACCACGCTGTCGAATCCGGATATGCCTGGAACGTCCGGATCGCCTGTTTTCTGCGAGTAAATCTTAAAAACACGTTTATCACTGAGGCGGAGAAATCCCTTATAGAACCGTTTTGTCGGGTCGGCAGGGAATCGTTTAAAGGGATTAAACATGCGCGCCTCCTTGGTCGGTCAGAGCCATATAGCCCTCCTTTTCCATTTGTGCATCCGACCAGATAGCCGGGACATCGCTCTCACCCGGCGGCACCCGCCGCCACTGCGTACTGAGCAGCCAGGTCTGTATGTCGTTCCGGGCATGGCTTAACAGCCAGGCCCCGGCCCCCAGAACCAGCAGCATCCCGACAAATATTCCCGCCAGACCGATAAGCCCCTCAGTCCGCATGGTTCTGCCCGCCATATTTGGCTTTCAGCCGGGCAACAACCCGGTCCATTGCTCCGCGCTCTTTTGCAAACGTGCGGGCATAACGCTCCTTGCCCTGCAAGCCCAGCATCGGTCGCCAGACCTGCGGTGGATTATGCTCAGCGCCTTTGTTGACAGGGTCATTCTCAGCCGGCTGACAGGCCGCGACCACGTCAGCCGGCCATACCGGAATTTTACTGGTCGCCATCACCAGCCAGCGCGGAAAACTGAGCACGAAAAAGAGAGGCAACTGCAGCGCATTCACCAGCAACCCGAGCCGCCCGAACCATTGCTTACTGAAGTAAAGCAGCCCGAACAGCCAGCCCTCTTTCTGTTTTTCCACCGGCGGGCACCAGGCAATGGAGTCAGCCAGGTCCGGGAGATACTCATCTCCTTCTTCCATATAGCAGCGGATAAACTCCCAGTACATGGACAGCACATCGGGGTCACTCTCCAGATTAATTGGGAGAGGGATACATTCCGTAACAGTGTCCCCGTCCTCACCCGTAAGGCATCCCACAATTGTCCATTCTTTTGCCAGCCGTCCCTTCGTTGAACGCAGAACAAATCTGAGATCCTGCCACGGCAAGGAGAGGATTTTTCCGCCGGACTGGTACACATACACCATCCCGTTTTTACGGTTAAAGCGGATCGGATAGTAGGTACTGAAAAATACCTCGGAGGTCATCATCCGGTATAATCCCAAACAGAGCGGCAGCGTAATCCCCCAGATAATGATGTCAACAATCCAGAGAGCTGCACTATGAAAACCATCTTGCAACAACGTGATTAATGGCTGTAAAAACACATAAAAAGACAGACAAAAAAAGAAAACTCCGGCCAGCGTCCATGTTCCGCGCCAGTTGTAAAAACGGTCAACTAGCTCCAGATAGGTCGAGTTCAGGCGCACCACGCTGTTAAACCCAGAGACCCCTGGAACATCCGGATTGCCTGTTTTCTGCGAGTAAATTTTAAAAACACGTTCATCACTGAGGCGGAGAAAACCCTTATAGAAGCGTTTGGATGGGTCTGCCGGAAACCGTTTAAAGGGATTAAACATGCGTCCCTCCCTGTGCGCTCAGGGCCAAATAGCCTTCCTTTTCCATTTGCGCATTCGGATAAATAGGCTGAATGTCGCTCTCACCCGGCGGAACCCGCCGCCACTGTGTACTGAGTAGCCAGGTCTGGATATCGTTTCGGGTCTGACTTAACAGCCAGGCTCCCGCACCGACAACCAGAAGCATCCCGAAAAATATCCCCGCCGGCCCTAGGAAAAACGCCGCCAGTTCTGAACTTTCAAGAATTGTTGCTGATAAACCAAAGCGGGCAAGGATTGCAACCGATATCTCGCTACCGCCCCCGACAGTCATCATCCCGACACCGAGGGCGTTAATCAAATGTGCAATACCGATACCTGTTTTTCCATTTTCTAATGCCTTCCGTCCATCTAGAACCTCTGTCAGGGTATAAACCATCCCCCCTCCGAATCCTAACCATTTAAAAAAAACAGATCCGAGAACCCTCATCGCCCCGTTTCTTATCACTGACAGCGTTGATGGCAGCTCCAGCTTCATCAGTGACGTCATCGCCAGCTTCAGCGCTTCCGCCGTTGACGCCACCGCCATGCTGGCGTTCGCCGCGAACACCGTCGCAGCTTTACCACCGGACGGCAGGCCGCTCTCTTTCACACCGTACCCCAACACCATCCACTGGAAGTACGCTGAGAACACCGTCCCGCCAAACGTCATGCCTTTCGCCGCCATCTCCGTCGCCAGCGTGCCGGGTTTCATCCCGCTCAGTTGAGCCACCGATGAGCCCAGCGATTTCGGGAACAGCATTCGCGCCAGCTCGTCCTCCGTGAGCATTGCCGTACTGAGCTTCGCCAGCCGCTCTTTAACCGGCAGGGCGGCCAGTGCCTTCGCCTCATGCACGTCAATAATCCGCGGCAGAGATATTTTCTCCAGCGAGCGCTCCGGTAGCTCCTTCACCAGTCGGTCGGTCAGCTTTTGCATCGCGGTATATAATTGCCCGCCGCTGCGTCCACTCATTTCCAGCATCCCGGCCATCCCCCGGGTCATCGCCCCGACAAAGTTTTTCGTCCCCGGCACCACGCTGACGGCAGAGAACGCCTTACCCTGCATCGCCAGTATCCCGATAGCAAAGCGCACCGGCGTTCCTTTCACCATCAGATCCACCGATTTCATCATCGCCTCAGACCAGAGCATGCTGAGCTTTTCCAGCCCCGTCAGGATCGCGCTGGCATAGTTGCCGCTGTACTCCTTCGCGCCGTCCGCCAGACGGTCCCAGCTTATACCCAGCCACCAGTCTGGTCCGCCGCTTTTCAGCTGTGCATTTGCCTCGGCAATCCAGCCGTCATGATTAAAGAAGGCCGCCCGCTGAAGAAAGTTTTCCGGCGTCAGCGGAGCCTGATTCAGCTGCTGATCGATGTGGGTAATCACTCCGCCTTTGTCGTTCATTCCTGCCAGTACTTTCGCTACTGTCTGGATATAGCGTCCGCCGCTGTGCGCGCAGGTCGGATCAAAGTGCTGCACAAAGTAATTCGCCATCGCCGGTCCCTGCAGCCAGGCCAGATACATCCGGGTGATGGGAATGACTGAACTTTTGTCATACTCGGTCAGCCAGTCTTTCAGTGTCTGACTGAATGTCTGTGTCTTTGCCCGGTCGATGTATTTTTCGTAGCCGGTCTGCCATGCCTCGTCCACCCGGTCCTTCCGGCTGGCCTCATTCAGGACATGCATCCGGTCAGCCATGTCCGGAGCCGGAAATCTCGGTCCTGCCGGCGTGTCCCTGCCATAGCGCATCTGGCGCTCATAGCTTTCATCCCCGGCTTCTGCCCGCAGGTAAAAATAATTACGCATTGCCAGTTCGACGCTGCCGAGCATGGTCAGCAATGCAGTGCCACGGCTCAACTCCGGATCCGTGGCGATAGCCTGCTGCATCCGGTAGCGTGCCAGGGCTGAAATCTCCGTCGCCACCCCAACCGGGTCAGACAACATTAGAATCGCACCGTTGCCCGCGTTCAGATTATCTGCCGCCTGTCGTAAAGCGGCCGCAGAATGACTACTGACCGCTTTGAGGGGAGAGGGAGTCCAGGCTTTAAGAGTGCTGTTGCGCAGTCCTGGACTGTATTCAGCTACGCAATTAACGAGCTGACTGAAGGGCAGGGCCTGCTGACCGTTGTGGCTGGCAAGCCAGGCATCCATATCAAATTTCTGCATATACTGGCTTCGCCAGGCGACATCTTCATGCTGTTTGCGTACCACCGGTGTCCACGACTCTTCAGACCACGCAAACCAGTACACCCCGTTAAGGATTCCGGCGGGCTTTACCGGCAGTGTCACCAGGGAAGCGGTTGCCAGTTCATCTGGTCGGGTAATACAGGGGGTAATGTCCCCGCTTTCCACGCGCGGCGGCACGATGCCGTCCTCTGGAAGAGGATAAAAATAGCCGTCGCCGGTAGCATAATAGTTAATCCAGCGTTGTGAACGTTCCGCCCAGATGTATAAAAAGCCCTGCCTCAGCAGACGGGCGGTATAGTCTGCACCTCCTTCGGCCGTTACCGGTACGGTGATACTGCCGGATAAAGCCGGTAACGCGTCACCTTTTTCCATGATTGCCGGACGAACCGGCAGGACGGGTAAACCGTCGCGCTGGCAGAACTTACATCCCTTTTCATTGCTCATGATGAATCCATTCTTCTTCTGTCAGGTAAGCCCGTCCGGTAAGCAGGAAAGGTAACCCTGAAATTGTGGTGGTTATTTACTCATAATACACCGTAAAGACGTTAACCTAAGCTAAATTTTCTTTATTTCGTAAGCAGTTAGTGCGCATTTGCTGTGCAGGGAAAGTACGACGTGATATGCAAAATATGTGGCAAACGACGGCGATTGAATAAACGGTTATTCTGGAGCGCCGAAACCATCAGGAGACGCTACGGGGGAGTGTTATTGCAGTATAAAAAGAGGAGATATCTAAACCTGTGTTAACTTCACGGTTTGGGTGATGATAAAAACAAAGGCCATCCGATAAAAGATGGCCTGGTAAATTACTCAATATCCAGCGGATCTTCAGAAAGGATAATGCCGGTATTATCGGCGTAGAGATGATCGCCTGAGAAGAAGGTCACGCCGCCGAAGTTAACGCGCACGTCGCTTTCGCCGATGCCGTCACCCGCAGCGCCTACCGGTATGGCCGCGATGGCCTGAATTCCAATATCCAGGTCTTCGAGATCGTCCACCTGACGCACGGAGCCGTACACCACGATGCCTTCCCACTCGTTCTGGACGGCAATGCCGGCCAGTTCAGCATCAATCAGTGCGCGACGCACGGACCCGCCGCCGTCAACCACCAGTACGCGGCCACGGCCGTTCTGTTCGAGCAGATCGTACAGCAACCCGTTGTCCTCGAAACATTTCACCGTGACGATTTGACCGCCAAACGACGACCGCCCACCAAAGTTGGAGAACAGCGGTTCAACGACGTTGACATCTTCCTGGTAGATGTCACAAAGCTCGGAGGTATCGTATTTCATAGGTTTAACGCTCAGTTGCTGCGAATGTGTTCAGTATATCGTGCGAAATGCGTTGTTGGCAAAATCATCAATTGTTAATTGATATTTATCAGCTAACTGAGCGTCTGGCTTAACACAATCCCAATGACGAACAACAGGTTAGTCAGCAGCGCGCCTTTTACCGTTCGCTCCAGCATCGGCGGCATGGCTGCCGGGCTGAGTTCACGCATCACAAAGCGGGCCTGCTTAACCAGCAGCGGCGCGGCAAGCACAAACAGCCAGCCCCACAGACTGTGCAGGGAAATTAGGTTAAACAGCGCCAGGCAAACCAGCGCGCCAATAAGCAGGCAGGCATGATAGCGGCGCGCATTCACCGGCCCCAGACGCACCGCCAGCGTGTTCTTGCCGTTCTCACGATCGCTGTCGATATCGCGCAGATTATTGATATTGAGCACCGCCGTCGCCAGCAGGCCGCAGGCGGTCGCCGGGAGGAACAGGGCAGGGATCACCGTATGCGCCTGTAAGTACCAGCTCCCCATTACGCTCAGCCAGCCGAAGAACACCAGTACAGAGATATCCCCAAGGCCAATATAGCCGTAAGGGCGCGTGCCGACGGTGTAGGTGATGGCTGCGATGATGGCGAGCAGGCCCAACACCAGGAAGCCAATGAAGTCGCTGGTAGTTTTCGAGGCGACCGTCACCAGCGCCAGGCCAGATAAGCAAATCAGCACCACGGTGATAATCAGCGCACGCTTCATCTGTGCCTGGGTGATCACCCCCTTTTGCATCCCGCGCAGCGGCCCGATACGGTCAGGCTTGTCGCTGCCTTTTACCGCATCGCCATAATCATTCGCGAGGTTAGAGAGGATTTGCAGCAGCCCGGCGGTAATGAGCGCCAGACCTGCCACCAGCGGATCGAAATGCCCTTGCCACCAGGCAAGCGCGGTGCCGACAATAATGGCGGCAAAAGCCAGAGGAAGCGTTTTAGGGCGAAGACTTTCGAGCCACGCCTGAGTACGGCTGATATCAGTCATAGTAATTTAGCCAATAAAAATGGGGGCCTTAGCCCCCATTAACAGTGATGAGAATGCAGTAACCGCGATTATAGGATAAAACGGCTCAGATCTTCATCTGCCACTAACGCATCCAGATGTTTGCTCACATAGTCTGCGTCGATGGTAATGGTTTGACCGTTGAGGTCGCTCGCGTCATATGAGATGTCTTCAACCAGACGTTCCAGCACGGTGTGCAGACGACGCGCACCGATGTTCTCGGTGGTTTCGTTCACCTGCCATGCGGCCTGGGCGATACGCTTGATACCGTCTTCGGTGAACTCGAGGTTCACGCCTTCGGTCGCCATCAGCGCCTTGTACTGTACGGTAGCAGAGGCGTTTGGCTCCGTCAGGATGCGCTCGAAATCTTCGGTGGTCAGTGCCTGCAGCTCAACGCGGATAGGCAGACGACCCTGCAGTTCCGGGATCAGATCCGACGGGCTGGCTACCTGGAATGCACCGGAAGCGATAAACAGAATGTGGTCCGTTTTCACCATGCCGTGCTTGGTAGAGACGGTGCAGCCTTCAACCAGCGGCAGCAGATCGCGCTGTACGCCTTCGCGGGACACGTCTGGACCGGAGCTGTTGCCGCCGCGCTTACAAATTTTGTCGATTTCGTCGATAAACACGATACCGTGCTGCTCAACCGCGTCGATAGCGTCCTGCTTCAGCTCTTCCGGATTGACCAGCTTCGCCGCTTCTTCTTCAATCAGCAGCTTCATCGCGTCTTTGATTTTCAGCTTACGCGCTTTCTGCTTTTGGCCGCCCAGGTTCTGGAACATGGACTGCAGCTGGCTGGTCATCTCTTCCATGCCCGGAGGCGCCATGATTTCCACGCCCATCGGCGCGGCCGCGAGGTCGATCTCAATCTCTTTGTCGTCCAGCTGGCCTTCACGCAGTTTTTTGCGGAACGCCTGACGCGCGGCTGAAGGCTCAGCCTGCTGTTCAGCCTGGCCCCAGTTGTTTTTCGCCGGTGGGATCAGCACGTCGAGAATACGCTCTTCGGCCATCTCTTCCGCGCGGTAGCGGTTTTTCTCAATCGCCTGGACGCGCACCATCTTAATCGCAGAATCGGTCAGGTCGCGGATGATAGAGTCCACTTCTTTACCCACATAGCCCACTTCGGTGAACTTGGTGGCTTCAACTTTGATGAACGGCGCGTTCGCCAGCTTCGCCAGACGACGGGCGATTTCGGTTTTACCGACGCCGGTCGGGCCGATCATCAGAATGTTTTTCGGGGTGACTTCGTGACGCAGCTCTTCGTCAAGCTGCATACGACGCCAGCGGTTACGCAGCGCGATGGCCACGGAGCGCTTGGCGTTATCCTGGCCGATAATGTGTTTGTTCAGTTCGCTGACAATTTCGCGTGGGGTCATTTCAGACATGGGAGATCCTTACGCTTTGGAGGTCAATTCTTCGATGGTGTGGTTGTGGTTGGTATAGATGCAGATATCACCTGCAATATCCAACGCCTTCACCGCGATATCACGCGCGTTCATGTCGGTATTTTCCAACAGCGCGCGGGCTGCAGCCTGGGCATAAGGGCCGCCAGAGCCGATGGCAATCAGGTCGTTTTCCGGCTGAATCACGTCACCGTTACCGGTGATGATAAGCGAAGCGGTTTCATCCGCGACCGCCAGCAGCGCTTCGAGCTTGCGCAGCATACGGTCGGTACGCCAGTCCTTTGCCAGCTCAACGGCAGCTTTCACCAGATGACCCTGATGCATTTCCAGCTTGCGTTCAAACAGTTCAAACAGCGTGAAGGCATCCGCCGTGCCGCCTGCAAAACCGGCGATCACTTTGTCGTTGTAGAGACGACGGACTTTCTTCACGTTGCCTTTCATGACGGTATTACCCAGCGTGGCCTGGCCATCACCGGCAATTACCACCTGGCCGTTACGGCGTACACTTACTATTGTTGTCACGAGCAGACCCCCTGGTTACAGATTCGGGAAACAGAAGCCCTGAGCCTGTGCTCAGGGCTGAATTAAATGATAGATGGGGGGGATTTTGGGGGTTTCAACCCCCGGAGGCGAGTCGAATGCAGTTTGTGTGCCCAGCCACTTTCAAACGGGAAATGGTGCCGTCTGCGTTTTCTTTGCCTTTAACCGGGCCGATCACCACGCGGTTCCAGCCGTTATTGGTGGTAATGCGTGAATCAAATCCTTCGAACGCCAGCTGAGCACGTACCGTTTCCGCCTGCTCGGCACCTTTAAACGAACCGCACTGCACCATCCAGCGGCGCTCGTCTTTTTTCTCTGCCGTCTGCTTCGGCGCTTCGGTCTCTTTGGTCACCGGCGCGGCCTGCTGCGTTTTCGGCTGCTGCGCGGTGGTATGCGCTGGCGTCTGGAGCAGATCCTGATACGGCTGCGCCGCTTGCTTTGGCGGCTGCGCTTTTGGCTGTTGAACAGGCTGCGACTGCACCGTACGCGTCTGCTGCTGCGGTTGCTGGTATGGCTGGGCCTTCGGCTGCTGTACCGGCTGAGTTTGCGTCCACTGCTGCTGTTGCTGCTGTTGCTGCTGTTGAATTTGTGCCTGGCGCTGACGCTGCAGCTGCAACGTTTGCTGACGCTGCGCTGGCGTTTGTTCATTCCACGGCACTTCATTCAGCTGCGTCGGCTGCTGGCGCATATCGGCCTGCATCTGTGCCAGCAGCTGGCGCTGCTCGTCCGTCAGCTGATCGGCATTCTTCACTTCGCCACCGGCTGAGGGCTCAGTAGGCGCACGCACGCCGGGCTGACGACTTTCCAGCTCTTTAATATAGCGCCAGCGCTCTTCAGGTTTCGGCGGCAGACCATTTCCCACCACTTTGTTGCCCTGAAGGGCCTCGGACTCTTCTTTTTTATGGTGCGTGATGAAGTACAGGCCGCCAATAAAGGCCACCAGCACGGCCGCAGCAATAGCGACCATTGCTGGCGAGACCGCAGGCAGATTACGCTGCTTGCTTTTTGAACTGCTCTTTTTGCGTCGCGAAGGTGCCGGCTGGCCGCGACGTACATAATCTCGTTGTGCCACTATCGTTTCGCTGTATTTATTCGTTCGTCAGCCCGCCATGTTACTTAAGCGGCGGGGCTTTGACCAGATAAGGGTGTCCGAAAGGCGTTTACTTTAAGTCAATGCCTGGGTAGAGCCGCGAATAATCAGCTCGCAGTCCAGCAAACGCGAGCCGCTGCTAACCGTTTGACCCTGCAGCTGATCCAGCAGAAGCAGCATCGCTTCGCGGCCAATCTGATAGCGCGGTTGTGAAACGGTGGAGAGCGGTGGATCGCAAAACTCTGAAAGTGAAATGTTATCGAATCCGATAATCGACAAATCTTTCGGCACGCGTAAGCCACGGCGCTTGGCGTGTGAAAGCGCACCCAGCGCCATCACGTCGCTGTGGCAGAACACCGCCGTTGGCGGTTCCGGCAGCGCCAGCAGTTTCTCCAGCGCCTGTCCGCCCGCTTCAAAGGTAAAATCACCGCGCGCAATATAGTGCGGATCGACAATCGCACCGGTACGGCGCAGCGCCTGAACATAGCCCTGCAGGCGGTAGTGGCACAGCGGCATCTCTTCCGGCCCGGCAATGCAGCCAATCCGCTTATGTCCCAGCTCCTGGAGATAGTTTACGGCGTTGAACGCGGCGGTGAGGTTATCAATGTGGACCGTCGGCAGCTCAAGCTCTGGCGCAAATTCGTTGGCCATTACCATCGGCGGTAAATTGCGCTGCTCTTCGATGCTGGCATCAAACGGCAGGCGCGAGCCAAGCAGCAGCATGCCGTCAATCTGCTTGGTGATAATGAGGTCGATAAAGGTTTTTTCCTGCTGGTTCTGGTGAGCGCAGTCGCCAATCAGCACCAGATAGCCCTGCTCCGCCGCCGTCACTTCGATACCGCGAATGATCTCGCTGAAGAAGGGATCGCAGATATCCGGCACTATTACCAGGATGGTCCGCGATTCATTGCGCTTGACGTTCCGCCCCATCGCCTGCGGGAAATACCCCACTTCCAGCGCCGCCTGTTCAACCTTGTTACGGGTCGCCTGGGAGACTTTATCCGGGTTCATTAATGCGCGGGACACGGTTGCCGTTGAGACTTGTGCTTTCTCGGCAACGTCTTTCATGGTCGCCGTGGCAACCTCTTTCCTGGACTTCAACGTCTTCTCCTCGCCTGAACACCGAACTGCGGACATCACCATTTTTACAGATAGTTAATGGAATCGGTTACAGAATTTTCATAAAAAGTGTGAGGCGCGTTAAATTTTTCGATCCGTCTTCAGCCTTCGATGGGATCGACGTCCAGTACCCACTTCACTTTACGCGCTTCCGGCAGGGTATTGATGAGCGCCAGCGTGCCGCTGACGATGTGCTGCAGGCGAATACGCGAGGGGTGCTGAAGTAAAATTTGCCAGCGGAAACGTCCACCGCGTTTTGGCGCCAGCGCCGGCACCGGTCCCAGGATCCACAGCTGGTTATCCACCAGCGGGCTGGCCTGCAGAAGATTCCTCAGCTGTTGCAGGAAAAGCGGCGCCTGCTGGTTGTTATGATCCTCCGCGCGGATGATGACGTGGCTGGTCCACGGCGGCAGCTGCATGGTCTGGCGTTCGGCCAGCGCCTGCTCGGCAAAGGCGTCATAGCCTTTGTGCAGCAGAGTCTGTAGCAGCGGGTGCTCAGGGTGGTGCGTTTGCAGTACTACCTCGCCCTGTTTCCCCGCGCGTCCGGCACGCCCTGCCACCTGAGTATAAAGCTGGGCGAAGCGCTCGGCGGAGCGGAAATCTGCCGAGAACAGCGCGCCGTCGACGTCGAGCAGGGCGACCAGCGTCACGTCCGGGAAGTGGTGCCCTTTGGCCAGCATCTGGGTGCCAATCAGGATGCGCGCGCCGCCGCGATGCACTTCCGCCAGCTGCTGCTCCAGCGCCCCCTTGCGGCTGGTGGTGTCCCGGTCGATTCGGGAAATAGGCACGTCCGGGAAGAAAGGGCCAAGCGCCTGTTCCAGCTGTTCCGTTCCCAGCCCCACCGGCACGATATGCGTGGAACCACATGACGGGCACTGGCGAGGAACCGGACGCTGGCTGTCGCAGTGGTGGCAGCGCAAGTGTCGCTGGGCCTGATGGAAGGTGTAGTAGTGGTCGCAGCGCGGGCACTCGGCAATCCAGCCGCAGTCGTGGCACAGCAGGGCGGGGGCAAATCCGCGACGGTTGAGGAACAGAATGACCTGGTTCCCCGCCTGCAAATGCTGGCGCATGCGGGAAATCAAGGCGGGCGCTAAGCCGGCCTGCACCTGCTGGCCTTTGAGATCCAGCACGTGCTGAATGGCCGGGCGGGCATTCCCCGCGCGGCGCGTCAGGCGCAGCATGTGGTATTTACGCTGGCGCACGTTGTGCAGCGTTTCGAGCGCAGGCGTGGCGGATCCGAGAATAATGGGAATTTGCTCGCTGTGTGCACGGTAGACCGCCAGATCGCGGGCGTGATAGCGCCAGCCTTCCTGCTGTTTATAGGAGCTGTCGTGCTCTTCGTCGATCACGATAACGCCGAGGTTTTTAAACGGCGTAAACAGCGACGAGCGGGTGCCGATCACAATCGCCGCTTCGCCGTTTTTCGCTTTCAGCCAGGCGCTGAGGCGCTCGCTGTCGTTCAGCCCGGAGTGCAGCACCTCAACGGGCGCGTTAAAGCGCTCGCGGAAGCGGGCAATGGTCTGCGGTGTCAGGCCGATTTCCGGCACCATCACCAGCGCCTGTTTGCCCTGCGCGAGCACGTTTTCCAGCACGCTCAGATAGACTTCGGTCTTGCCGGAGCCCGTCACGCCCGCCAGCAGCCAGGCGGAAAAGTGGTCCGAGGCGCTATGAATGGCGCCTACCGCGGTAGCCTGCTCGGTATTCAGGCGCAGGCGATCGCCCGAGACGGAGAAGCCGTCGCGCCAGTCGTGAAGGGCGGGCGCTTCGCTGGCCAGCTCGCTCAACCCTTTCTTTCTTAATGCCTGTAGCGCCGTTTCGCTGACCTCAAGCTCGTCGACCTGGTGCCGCCAGATTTTTCCCTGACGCAGCGCCGCCAGCGCCTGCTGCTGTTTCTGCGAACGCTTCAGGCTGTTGATGTCTACGGCCTGCCCCTGTTCGGTGGCAAACCAGTACCACATCGGGGCGTGGCTGGCGCTTTTGCCCTGGCGCAGCAGGATCGGCAGGGCGTGGAACAGAACGTCGCCAATCGGGTGATGATAATAATCTGCCGCCCACAGCAGCAGTCGCCAGGTGCTGATGGAGTAAACCGGCTCGCTGTCCAGCACCTCAACCACCGATTTCAGTTCATTGAGGGGCAATTCGCTTTTATCGCTGACGGAGACGACGATCCCCACGCGCTGCTGTTTGCCAAACGGCACGGTCACGCGACAGCCCGCTTTGGCGCTCATGCTGTCGGGCAGCTGGTAGTCAAAGGTGCGGGGAAGCGGAACGGGCAGGGCAACGTGAGCGACGGGCATCGAATCTTCCTGACTTGAAAAGTGGCGCGTTAGTATACACATTAGTAAAAGCGGCGTGCGGATCAGTTTGCATACGTTGGTTAAATTCTGTATGATTCGCCGCCTTTGGTGTACTTTACGCCAAAGAACTTACATTCAACATCGCGTGGTGTCTGGCGTTAGGGCTGGAAGAGCGACGCGGCCTTAACTGAGGTTCTCCCATGAAAAAAGATATTCACCCGAAATACGAAATGATTACTGCAAACTGCTCTTGCGGTAACTCTATCCAGATCCGCTCTACCGTGGGTCACGATCTGAACCTGGACGTGTGCGGCAAATGCCACCCGTTCTACACTGGTAAGCAGCGTGATGTTGCAACCGGTGGCCGTGTTGACCGCTTCAACAAGCGTTTCAGCATCCCGGGCGCTAAATAAGTTTCCCGAAAAAAAGGCACCGCAAGGTGCCTTTTTTGTATCCGCTTCTCAGTATTCCCACGTCTCCGGGTCAATACCCAGTTCACGCATGATCACCTTCGCCTCTTCCGGGATTTCGTCGCTACGCTCTTTGCGCAGATCGTCATCGTTCGGCAACGGTTGGCCGGTAAACGCATGCAGGAACGCTTCGCACAGCAGTTCGCTGTTGGTCGCGTGACGCAGGTTGTTCACCTGACGACGCGTACGTTCATCGGTGAGGATCTTCAACACCTTCAGAGGAATGGAAACCGTAATTTTCTTTACTTGCTCACTCTTCTTACCGTGCTCAGCGTATGGGCTGATATATTCGCCGCTCCATTCAGCCATGAGATACCTTTAATCCTCTCAGTCATTAATCTAAAGGTGCAAACCGGTCACTGCCCGTTTTGAACCGTAATCTTGCGTAGTTTACCGTAGAGACGATACCGTGGCACGGATATTGCCGCTGCAGCGTGCACTAAAGCATATAATTTTAACGGCTATTTGCGCATTGCTCAATCTATACGCAAAGAAGTTTAGATGTCCAGATGTATTGACGTCCATACTTTCAATGTTTACTCTGGTGGCTGACTTTTCACCTCATTCGCCAGGAAGCCCTCACCATGACGCGTAAACAGGCCACGATCGCAGTGCGTAGCGGATTAAATGATGACGAGCAGTACGGCTGCGTTGTCCCGCCCATTCATCTTTCCAGCACCTACAATTTCACCGGATTTAATGAACCGCGCGCGCATGACTACTCGCGTCGCGGCAACCCTACGCGTGATGTAACCCAGCGCGCGCTGGCGGAACTGGAAGGCGGCGCGGGTGCGGTATTAACCAATACCGGTATGTCTGCCATTCACCTGGTGACCACGGTGTTCCTGAAGCCTGGCGATCTGCTGGTTGCGCCGCACGACTGTTACGGCGGCAGCTATCGTCTGTTTGATAGCCTGGCAAAGCGCGGCTGCTACCGCGTGCTGTTTGTCGATCAAAACGACGAACAGGCGCTGAAACAGGCGCTGGCAGAGAAGCCGAAGCTGGTTCTGGTGGAAAGTCCAAGCAACCCATTGTTGCGCGTTGTCGACATTGCGAAAATTTGTCAGCTCGCAAGGGATGCGGGAGCGATAAGTGTAGTGGATAATACCTTCCTCAGTCCGGCCCTTCAGAACCCGTTAGCACTGGGTGCGGATCTGGTATTGCATTCATGCACTAAATATCTGAACGGCCATTCTGACGTGGTGGCGGGCGTGGTGATTGCAAATGATCCCGACGTTGTCACGGAACTGGCATGGTGGGCTAATAATATCGGCGTCACCGCGGGCGCGTTCGACAGCTACCTGCTGTTGCGCGGCATCCGCACGCTTTCGCCGCGCATGGACGTGGCGCAGCGTAATGCCCAGGCGATTGTCGATTTCCTGAAAACCCAGCCGCTGGTGAAGAAGCTTTATCACCCGTCGCTGCCGGAAAACCAGGGGCATGAGATTGCCGCGCGCCAGCAGAAGGGATTTGGCGCGATGTTAAGTTTTGAACTGGACGGTGACGAGCAAACGCTGCGTCGCTTCCTGAGCGGGCTGTCATTGTTTACGCTGGCGGAATCCTTAGGTGGGGTTGAAAGCTTGATCTCCCACGCCGCGACCATGACGCATGCAGGTATGGCACCGGAAGCACGTGCCGCCGCCGGGATTTCCGAGACGCTGCTGCGTATCTCGACCGGTATTGAAGATTCTGAAGATTTAATTGCCGATCTGGAAAATGGCTTCCGGGTCGCAGCCAAGGGGTAATCATGAGTGTGATAGCGCAGGCAGGGGCGAAGGGTCGTCAGCTGCACAAGTTTGGTGGTAGTAGTCTTGCTGATGTGAAATGTTATCTGCGCGTCGCAGGGATCATGACCGAATATTCACAGCCGGGTGACATGATGGTTGTCTCGGCGGCGGGCAGCACCACCAACCAGTTGATTAGCTGGCTGAAACTGAGCCAGACCGATCGCCTTTCTGCGCATCAGGTGCAACAGTCCTTACGTCGTTACCAGAGCGAGCTGATTGCCGGCCTGCTGCCTGCGGACGTGGCGGACGGGCTGATCAGCGCCTTCACGCATGACCTTGAGCGTCTGGCTGCTCTGCTGGATAGCGGGATTACCGACGCGGTGTATGCCGAAGTGGTGGGCCACGGTGAAGTGTGGTCCGCGCGCCTGATGGCCGCCGTACTGCAACACCTGGGCGTAGACGCGGCCTGGCTCGACGCGCGTGATTTCCTGCGTGCGGAACGCGCCGCGCAGCCGCAGGTGGACGAAGGGTTGTCCTATCCGTTGCTGCAACAGCTGCTGGTGCAGCATCCGGGCAAACGTATTGTCGTCACCGGCTTTATCAGCCGCAGCAACGCCGGTGAAACCGTGCTGCTGGGCCGTAACGGCTCGGACTACTCGGCAACGCAGATCGGTGCCCTGGCGGGCGTGTCCCGCGTTACCATCTGGAGCGACGTGGCCGGTGTCTACAGCGCGGACCCGCGTAAAGTGAAAGATGCCTGCCTGCTTCCGCTGCTGCGTCTCGACGAAGCGAGCGAGCTGGCGCGTCTGGCGGCCCCGGTGCTGCACGCCCGTACGCTGCAGCCGGTTTCCGGCAGCGATATTGACCTGCAGCTGCGCTGTAGCTATACGCCGGATCAGGGGTCTACCCGCATTGAGCGCGTGCTGGCGTCCGGCACGGGCGCGCGCATTGTCACCAGCCACGACGACATCTGCCTGATTGAGTTCCAGGTCCCTGCGGGTCAGGACTTCAGGCTGGCGCATAAAGATATCGACACGATCCTGAAACGCGCCCAGGTGCGTCCGCTGGCCGTTGGCGTGCATAACGATCGTCAGCTGCTGCAGTTCTGCTATACCGCCGAAGTGGCGGACAGCGCGCTGAAAATTCTCGACGAAGCGGGCCTGCCGGGCGAGCTTCGCCTGCGTCAGGGGCTGGCGCTGGTGGCGATGGTCGGCGCGGGCGTCACCCGTAACCCGCTGCACTGCCACCGCTTCTGGCAGCAGCTGAAGGGCCAGCCGGTGGAGTTCACCTGGCAGTCGGAAGAGGGCATCAGCCTGGTCGCCGTGCTGCGTAAAGGCCCAACTGAAAGCCTGATTCAGGGTCTGCACACCTCGCTGTTCCGCGCGGAAAAACGCATCGGCCTGGTGCTGTTTGGTAAGGGTAACATCGGTTCCCGCTGGCTGGAGCTGTTCGCCCGCGAACAGGTCACGCTTTCGGCGCGTACCGGGTTTGAATTTATTCTTGCGGGCGTGGTGGATAGCCGCCGCAGCCTGCTGAACTACGAAGGGCTGGACGCCAGCCGGGCGCTTGCCTTCTTTAACGATGAAGCGGTTGAGCAGGATGAAGAGTCACTGTTCCTGTGGATGCGCGCGCACCCGTATGACGATCTGGTGGTGCTGGACGTCACCGCCAGCGAACAGCTTGCCGATCAGTATCTGGATTTCGCCAGCCACGGTTTCCACGTCATCAGCGCCAACAAGCTGGCGGGGGCGAGCAGCACCGATAAATACCGTCAGATCCACGACGCGTTTGAAAAAACGGGCCGCCACTGGCTCTATAATGCCACCGTTGGCGCGGGCCTGCCGGTTAACCATACCGTGCGTGACCTGATTGAAAGCGGCGACAGCATTCTGGCGCTGAGCGGGATCTTCTCCGGCACGCTCTCCTGGCTGTTCCTGCAGTTTGACGGCACCGTACCGTTCACCGACCTGGTGGATCAGGCGTGGCAGCAGGGCTTAACCGAGCCCGATCCGCGCGTTGACCTCTCCGGTAAAGACGTGATGCGCAAGCTGGTGATCCTGGCGCGTGAAGCCGGTTATGACATCGAACCGGATTCCGTCCGCGTCGAGTCGCTGGTGCCTGCAGGCTGCGAAGAAGGTTCTGTTGACCACTTTTTCGAAAACGGCGACGAGCTGAATGACCAGATGGTGCAGCGTCTGGAAGCGGCAAACGAGATGGGGCTGGTGCTGCGCTACGTGGCGCGTTTCGAGGCGAACGGTAAAGCGCGTGTGGGTGTCGAGGCGGTGCGTCCTGACCATCCGCTGGCGGCCCTGCTGCCGTGCGATAACGTCTTCGCCATTGAAAGCCGCTGGTACCGCGATAACCCGCTGGTGATCCGCGGCCCGGGCGCGGGGCGCGATGTCACCGCTGGGGCTATCCAGTCCGATATTAACCGTCTGGCTAAGCTGCTGTAAAAAGTGAATTTCCCTCTCCCTGTGGGAGAGGGTTAGGGTGAGGGCATCAGACCGCGCTCACCCTCATCATGAACTCCCCTCATCTTCCCTGAGCAAACCTCACCGTTATTGTGATTATTTCTGTTGACGTCACGCCGCTTTTCCGTCATTTTTACATCTGGACGTCTAAACGTATAGAAGTTCACAACACAACAGACAATGACACGCGAAAGATAGAGGTAAGGTATGAGCTTTTTTCACGCCAACCAGCGGGAAGCACTGAATCAGAGCCTGGCCGAAGTAAACGGCCAGATTAACGTCTCTTTTGAATTTTTCCCGCCGCGCACCAGTGAAATGGAGCAAACCCTGTGGAGCTCTATCGATCGCCTGAGCAGCCTTAAGCCGAAGTTTGTCTCCGTGACCTACGGCGCCAACTCCGGCGAGCGCGACCGCACGCACAGCATTATTAAAGGCATTAAGGACAGAACCGGTCTGGTAGCAGCGCCGCATCTGACCTGTATTGACGCCACCCGCGATGAGCTGCGCGCCATCGCTCAGGACTACTGGAATAATGGCATTCGCCACATTGTGGCCCTGCGTGGCGATCTGCCGCCGGGAAGCGGCAAGCCGGACATGTACGCTACCGATCTGGTCGCGCTGCTGAAAGACGTTGCTGATTTTGATATCTCCGTGGCCGCCTACCCTGAAGTCCACCCGGAAGCGAAAAGCGCCCAGGCGGATTTGCTTAACCTGAAGCGTAAGGTGGAGGCCGGTGCCAACCGCGCCATCACCCAGTTCTTCTTTGACGTGGAAAGCTATCTGCGCTTCCGCGACCGCTGCGTCTCGGCAGGTATCGACGTCGAAATTATCCCGGGCATTCTGCCAGTCTCTAACTTCAAACAGGCGAAGAAGTTCGCCGATATGACCAACGTTCGCATTCCGCTGTGGATGTCCAAAATGTACGAAGGGCTGGACGATGACGCGGAAACCCGCAAGCTGGTGGGGGCCAATATCGCGATGGACATGGTGAAGATCTTAAGCCGCGAAGGGGTGAAGGACTTCCACTTCTACACGCTTAACCGCGCGGAGATGAGCTACGCCATTTGTCATACGCTGGGCGTTCGTCCGGCGTAATCAGCAAAAAGCCCTCATAAAGTGAGGGCTTTTTAATCATATAAAAAGTTAAAAGGTATTAACTATCGAATCTGTGGATTAATTCAACTATATCTTATTGCTAGTGGTGTATATCGTAACGGTATCACTGTAAAGGGAGCATAGCGATGAGCACGTCAGACGAGACCAATAACGCGGCATCCGCCGGCAAATGTCCGTTCCATCAGGGCGGCGTCGATCACAGCGCGGGCGCAGGTACCGGCAGCAAAGAGTGGTGGCCTAAACAACTCCGCATCGATCTTCTAAACCAACATTCCAACCGTTCGAACCCTCTGGGTGAAGACTTCGACTACCGCAAAGAATTCAGCAAGCTCGACTATTCCGCCCTCAAGGGCGATCTCAAAGCCCTGTTAACCGATTCTCAACCGTGGTGGCCTGCCGACTGGGGCAGCTACGCGGGTCTGTTTATTCGCATGGCCTGGCACGGGGCAGGTACTTACCGCTCCGTTGACGGACGCGGCGGCGCCGGACGCGGCCAACAGCGCTTTGCGCCGCTGAACTCCTGGCCTGATAACGTCAGCCTGGATAAAGCGCGCCGCCTGCTGTGGCCAATCAAGCAAAAATACGGACAAAAAATCTCCTGGGCCGACCTGTTTATCCTCGCGGGTAACGTGGCGCTGGAGAACTCCGGCTTCCGCACCTTTGGTTTTGGCGCCGGTCGTGAAGACGTCTGGGAACCGGATCTGGACGTGAACTGGGGTGATGAAAAAGCCTGGCTGACCCACCGTGACCCGGAAGCACTGGCGAAGCGCCCGCTGGCGGCCACCGAAATGGGGCTGATTTACGTGAACCCGGAAGGGCCAAACGCCAGCGGTGAACCGCTGTCTGCTGCGGCGGCAATCCGCGCCACCTTTGGCAACATGGGTATGAACGACGAAGAGACCGTCGCGCTGATTGCCGGCGGCCATACGCTCGGTAAAACCCACGGCGCGGGTGAAGCCACGCACGTAGGTACCGATCCGGAAGCCTCGCCGATTGAAGCGCAGGGCTTAGGCTGGGCCAGCACGCACGGCACCGGTATTGGCGCTGACGCCATCACCTCCGGGCTGGAAGTCATCTGGTCGCAAACTCCGACCCAGTGGAGCAACTACTTCTTCGAGAACCTGTTCAAATACGAATGGGTGCAGACCCGCAGCCCGGCAGGCGCGATTCAGTTTGAAGCCGTGGATGCGCCGGAAATCATGCCTGACCCGTTTGACCCGTCGAAAAAACGTAAGCCAACCATGCTGGTCACCGACCTGACGCTGCGTTTCGACCCGGAATTCGAGAAAATTTCTCGTCGCTTCCTGAACGATCCGCAGGCCTTTAACGAAGCCTTCGCGCGCGCGTGGTTCAAACTGACCCACCGTGATATGGGGCCAAAAGCGCGGTACATCGGCCCGGAAGTGCCGAAAGAAGATCTGATTTGGCAGGATCCGCTGCCTCAGCCGGTGTTCCATCCAACGCAGGAAGACATTGAAAGCCTGAAAGCGGAAATCGCGGCCTCTGGCCTCTCCGTGAGCGAGCTGGTTTCCGTGGCATGGGCGTCTGCATCGACCTTCCGCGGTGGCGACAAGCGCGGCGGCGCCAACGGCGCGCGTCTGGCGCTGGCGCCTCAGCGCGACTGGGACGTGAACGCTGCGGCGGTACGTGCGTTACCGGCTCTGGAAGCTATTCAGCGCACCACCAATAAAGCCTCGCTGGCGGATATCATCGTGCTGGCGGGCGTTGTGGGCGTTGAGCAGGCGGCGAAAGCCGCGGGCGTTTACGTCAACGTGCCGTTCACGCCGGGCCGTGTGGATGCACGTCAGGATCAGACGGATATCGAGATGTTTAACCTGCTCGAACCGATTGCCGACGGCTTCCGCAACTATCGCGCACAGGTGGATGTGTCTACCACCGAGTCGCTGCTGATCGACAAAGCCCAGCAACTGACCCTGACCGCACCTGAGTTGACGGTGCTGATCGGCGGCCTGCGCGTGCTGGGCACGAACTTTGATGGCAGTAAGAACGGCGTGTTCACCAACCGCGAAGGCGTGCTGAGCAATGATTTCTTCGTGAATCTGCTGGACATGAACACGCAGTGGAAAGCGACCGACGATTCAAACGAGCTGTTTGCCGGTAGCGATCGCGCCAGCGGTGAAGTGAAATACACCGCTACCCGCGCCGACCTGGTCTTCGGTTCTAACGCCGTCCTACGCGCGCTGGCCGAGGTTTACGCCAGCAGCGACGCACACGAGAAGTTTGTCCGTGACTTCGTTGCCGCATGGGCGAAGGTGATGGATTTGGATCGGTTTGACGTGAAGTAGCCATTGTGCCGGGTGGCGGCTACGCCTTACCCGGCCTACAAATTAAAGTGCCATGTAGGCCGGGTAAGCGCAGCGCCACCCGGCTTTTTTATTACTCCCACTCCTGCAGGAATCGCTGTCCATACTGGTCTGCCACCAGCAGCGCCGCATACACCTGATCCGGCGTGACGCCCCCCGGCATGTTGTGGATCGTTTCTCCTTCCGCACAAGAGGCTTCGGCAATCAGACGCATTTTGGCCGGAATATCCTCTTTGATGTTCAGCTGTGCCAGGGTGATCGGCAGCCCTACGCTGTGGCAAAGCGCCGCGACGGTCTCAATTTCTTCTACCGGCGCGTTTTCCAGCACCAGCTGCGTCAGCGTACCAAACGCCACTTTTTCCCCATGATAGAAGTGATGCGCGTCAGGCACCGCCGTCATGCCGTTATGAATAGCGTGTGCAGCCGCCAGCCCGCCACTTTCAAAGCCGACGCCGCTGAGATAGGTGTTGGCTTCGATAATGCGTTCCAGCGCAGGCGTTACCACATGCTGTTCCGCCGCCAGCATCGCTTTTTCACCCTCTTCAACCAGCGTGTTGTAGCACAGCTCGGCGAGCGCTAATGCCGCCTGTGTACATTTACCCCCGGCCATGGTGGTCGCGCCGCTGCGCGAGCAGGCGCGTGCTTCAAACCAGGTCGCCAGCGCGTCGCCAATCCCGGCGGCCAGCAGACGTGCAGGCGCACCTGCTACTACTTTCGTATCCACAATGACCATGTTCGGGTTGTGCGGCAGCATCAGGTAGCGATCGAACTCGCCGCTGTCGGTGTAAATAACGGAAAGGGCGCTGCACGGCGCGTCGGTGGAAGCGATAGTCGGCGCAATGGCGACCGGTACGTCCATAAAGTGAGCCAGCGCTTTCGCGGTATCAAGCGTTTTACCGCCACCAATCCCCAGTACTGCCAGGCAGTCGGCGCTGTCGGCCAACTTTTTCAGGCGATCGATTTCATTTTGCGAACATTCGCCGCCAAACGGCGCGATTTCGGCATGCAGTTCGGCTTTTTTAAAACTCTGGCGCAGGGGGTCTTCGGCAAAACCCAGCACAAACTTATCGCCGACGATCAGCCAGCGGTTTGCCAGGGGTTTCAGATAGTCGCCGAGACGGGTCAGCACATCCGCGCCCTGGATATATTTCCCCGGCGATTGAATGATACGGTCCATAACAGTTCTCCCTTAGAGATTGAGGTTACCAAACGCGTTTTTCCAGTCCTGCTCGAACTTTTCTATGGCCGACTCTACCGCTGGGGTACCGAGCATTTGTTGCGCTACGTCTAAGGGGAGCGTGATTGCCTCGCATCCGGCCAGCAGGCAGTCCAGCGCCTGACGCGGTGTTTTAAAGCTGGCAGCCAGCACCATGCTTTCCGGCGCATGCAGTTCCAGCAGGGACTGCAGCTCCTGTACCATGCCAATACCGTCGCCGCCCTGTGCGTCGACGCGGTTGACGTACGGCGCAACGTATTTCGCGCCTGCCAGCGCGGCCAGTAAACCCTGAGCGGCGCTGTAAACGGCGGTGCCCAGCGTGGTGATACCCTCTCTTTTCAGCCCTTTAATGGCGATAAGCCCCTGCGCGGTGACCGGAATTTTCACCACAATACCCGGGATGGCGTTACTCAGGCGTTTGGCCTCCGCCACCATGCCTTCGGCGTCGCGGCTCATGGTTTGAGCAAACAGCGTACCGTTCGGCCCGACGGCTTTTTGCAGCCGCGGCAGCACGTCCCAGATGGATTCACGGCTGGCGGCAATGATGCTTGGGTTGGTGGTGACGCCCGCGATGGGGAAGATGCGTGCAAGGCGTTCCACTTCCGCCACGTTCGCGGTATCCAGATACAGTTCCATTATTTTTCCTTAAGTCAGAAAGGTTGAATAAAGGATAAGGCCCGGCTGAGTGCGGCGGATACAGGTCAATTTTGCCAAATACTGGACAAATGTAATGTCATTAGCGAAGTGCGATAGCGATCACAATGCTATTTTTTGGCGATAAGCTGGCTGTGATACTGGCGACGATATTCGGAAGGGGAACGCTCGGTGTGCTTGCGAAAGAGGCGACAAAAGTAGTTGCTGTCAGGAAATCCGCAGCGTGCGGCAATATCTTTAATTTTGAGATCGTAGCCTTTTAGCAACTGGCGCGCATGTTCCAGCCGCGTTTGTGTCAGATACTCGTTGAACCCCACGTGGCCGATCTTCTGAAAGAGATGGGAAAGGTAATTCGGCGAGATGTAGAACGCCTGTGCCACGGATTCGCGCGTTAAAGAAGAGGCGTAATTTTCTTCGATATAGCTACGAACGGCTTCGAATAGCGCCCGGCTGCGGTTAGCGGTGTGGATGTCACTGCCAAGCAGATCCCGGCAGTGGCTGAGCAAGCTTAATACCACCAGCATGGCTGTGTCTTGCTCGTCTGGCTGCATCTGTAATTCGGTGAGCGCTTGCAGAAGAAAAGCACCCGTTCGCGGGCCACGCCGGGGAACCTGCAGCTGCTGCAAAAGCGCGTTGTCACGCTGTAAATCGAGAGTCAGCTGCTGCTTACCGAAATGTATGCTCAGGGCGTTAGGCGGTGGAAGCGTGATGTGTCCAAAGGATGAAAATATCGCCTCACAGGGGGGAGCAAGGGTAATGACGAGGCAGGGAGATGTTCGGGGATGCTGTTCAGCCAGCGCTGAGAAATGAATCTTACCCAGCGGTAACGTACGGTTCACCAGGTCAGCCAAAATTCGGGTGATATCGGAATACATGAGAAGACTACCGAAACGTGCCGGGCGGCGCTAAAAACGCCTGCCCGGCATAAAGCATTACCCAGTGTTACGCATACCCGCCGCAACGCCCGCAATCGTCACCATCAGCGCCTGTTCAACGCGAGGATCCGGCTCTTTACCTTCCTCTTCCGCCAGGCGGGAACGGTGCAGCAGTTCAGCCTGTAAAACGTTCAGCGGGTCGGTGTAGATGTTACGCAGCTGGATTGACTCGGCGATCCACGGCAGGTCCGCCATCAGGTGCGAGTCGTTGGCGATGTCCAGCACCACTTTGATGTCGCCTTCCAGCAGTTCGCGCAGTTCTTTACCCAACGCCCACAGCTCTGGTTTCACCAGCCGCTGGTCGTAGTATTCCGCCAGCCACAGGTCGGCCTTCGAGAAGACCATCTCCAGCATGCCCAGACGGGTAGAGAAGAAGGGCCAGTCGCGGCACATGGTTTCCAGTTCGTTCTGTTTGCCGTCTTCCACCACTTTTTGCAGCGCGGCACCGGCACCCAGCCAGGCGGGCAGCATCAGGCGGTTCTGCGTCCAGGCGAAGATCCATGGAATGGCGCGCAGGGATTCAACGCCACCGGTCGGGCGACGCTTTGCAGGACGCGAGCCCAGCGGCAGTTTACCCAGCTCCTGTTCAGGCGTGGCTGAACGGAAGTAAGGCACGAAGTCTTTGTTTTCACGCACGTAGCCGCGGTACAGGTCGCAGGAAATATCTGACAGCTCGTCCATGATGCGGCACCAGGACTCTTTTGGCTCCGGCGGCGGCAGCAGGTTCGCTTCCAGGATCGCGCTGGTATAGAGCGACAGGCTGCTGATGGTCACTTCCGGCAGGCCGTACTTAAAGCGGATCATCTCGCCCTGCTCGGTCACGCGCAGGCCGCCTTTCAGGCTTCCCGGCGGCTGTGACAGCAGCGCCGCGTGAGCAGGCGCGCCACCGCGGCCAATGGAGCCACCGCGACCGTGGAACAGGGTCAGCTCGATACCGGCTTTCTCGCAGGTTTTGATCAGCGCATCCTGAGCCTGATACTGCGCCCAGGACGCCGCCATCACGCCCGCATCTTTCGCGGAGTCGGAATAGCCAATCATCACCATCTGCTTGCCCTGAATAAAGCCGCGATACCAATCGATGTTAAGCAGCTGGGTCATGACGTCGTTGGCGTTGTTCAGGTCGTCGAGGGTCTCAAACAGCGGGGCGACTGGCAGGGCGTAGTCGATGCCCGCTTCTTTCAGCAGAAGATGAACACCCAGCACGTCGGACGGGGTTTTCGCCATAGAGATCACATAGGCGGCCACCGATCCTTTCGGCGCATCGACGATCGCTTTACAGGTGTTGAGCACCTCGCGGGTGTCGTTGCTTGGCTCCCAGTTGCGTGGCAGCAGAGGGCGCTTGGAGTTCAATTCGCGGATCAGGAACGCCTGCTTGTCGGCTTCGGACCAGCTTTCATAGTCGCCAATGCCGAGATAGCGGGTCAGCTCGCCCAGCGCTTCGGTATGACGGGTACTTTCCTGACGCACGTCGATACGCACCAGCGGTACGCCGAAACACTTCACGCGGCGCAGGGTATCGAGCAGTTCGCCGTTGGCGATGATGCCCATCCCGCAGGCCTGGAGTGATTTATAGCAGGCGTACAGCGGCTCCCAGAGCTGTTCGTTCTGGCTCAGCAGACCTTCCGGCTTCGGCAGGCGCTGGCCTTTAAGGCGCGCTTCCAGCCACGCCTGGGTGGCCATCAGCTGACCGCGCAGCTTTTTCATCAGGAAACGGTACGGCTCGCTGGCACCTTCTTCACCGGCCAGCGCGCGCAGTTCCGGCGTCGCTTCAACCATGGACAGCTCGGAGATCAGCACCTGAATATCCTTCAGGAACAGGTCGGTCGCTTTCCAGCGGCTCAGCAACAGGACGTGACGGGTGATTTCCGCGGTCACGTTCGGGTTGCCGTCGCGGTCACCGCCCATCCAGGAGGTGAAGCGCACCGGCACAAAGTCTACCGGCAGACGATAGCCCAGGTTTTCTTCCAGCTGTTCGTTCAGCTCGCGCAGGTAGTTTGGTACCCCTTCCCACAGGCTGTTTTCCACCACCGCAAAGCCCCATTTGGCTTCGTCGACCGGGCTTGGGCGATGCTTACGAATTTCATCGGTATGCCAGGACTGGGCAATCAGCTGGCGCAGACGGCGCATCAGCTGGTTGCGCTCGTAGTCGGCAATGTCTTTGTTATCCAGCTGCTTCAGGCAGCTGTTTACTTCCACCATCTTGTGGATCAGCGTACGACGGGTGATTTCGGTTGGGTGTGCGGTCAGCACCAGCTCCAGCGAAAGGGACTCCACCGCTTTTTTGATGGTGGCTTCGTTGAGGTCTGGCTGGTCTTTCAGTTTACGAAGGGTGCGGGCAATGACTTCCGGGTTGCTGGCCGCTTCGCCGTTTGGCGAAATGCTGTGGTATTGCTCAGCGGTGTTTGCCAGGTTCAGGAACTGGCTGAAGGCGCGGGCAACGGGCAGCAGCTCATCGTTAGAGAGGTTCTGCAAGGTGGTGAGCAGCTCCTGACGACTGGCCTCGTTACCGGCACGGGAAGATTTGGACAGCTTGCGGATGGTTTCAACGCGGTCGAGGATGTTCTCCCCCAGCGCGTCTTTGATGGTATCTCCAAGCACTTTGCCGAGCATGCTGACATTACTACGCAACGCGGAATATTGTTCGTTCATAAAAACCCAGTCACCCCATCATTTTTGTTTATGCCCAGGCGAAAATCTTCTGGACATTATTTTGTCATCTCCCTTTATAAAGCCACGTAAAACCCCCGTCGTCAATTGCTGCGAAAACGGTTCAGCAAACGAATAAATGCGGGCAATTTACGAAATTTAATTCGCATTGCGTCAGATAAGAGATGCTTATGGAAATGTGACGGTGATCATGCGATTTGTTGCCCTCACCCTAACCCTCTCCCACAGGGAGAGGGGACTTTTCGGTGCGGTTTTAATGCCAGCAGAAGTGATGCACAACCTGGGTAATCAGCTCGCGGGTGGGCTTGATGAAGCGAGTTTCCAGATATTCATCCGGCTGGTGGGCCTGATTAATGGAGCCAGGGCCGAGGACCAGCGTCGGGCAAAGCGTTTGAATAAAAGGCGCTTCGGTGCAGTAGTTCACCACGTCGGTTTTCTCGCCGAGCAGTTTTTCCACCACCTGAACCAGCTGATGGTCTGGCGGGCATTCGTAGCCCGGGATTGGCGGATGCAGTTCGGAGACCGTCAGGCGTCCCGGCCAGCGCTCGCTCACCGGGGCCAGCGCTTCATTCAGCAGGCCATCCAGATCGCTCAGCGTCATGCCCGGCAGCGGACGGATATCCATATGCAGTTCGCAGCAGGCGCAGATGCGGTTGGACGCATCGCCGCCGTGCAGGCTACCGAGGTTCAGCGTCGGATACGGCACGGTGAAAGCCTCGTAGTGATACCGCTCTTTCAGGTCGTCGCGCAGGGTCATAATGCGGCCGATGGCGTCGTGCATCAGCTCAATGGCGTTCACGCCGCGCGCCGGATCGCTGGAGTGACCGGACTGGCCCAGCACGCGCACCGCGGTAGAAATATGGCCTTTGTGCGCACGAATCGGCTGCAGAGAGGTCGGTTCACCGATGATCGCGCAGTCCGGACGAATCGACGTGTTTTCAGAGAAATAACGTGCGCCCGCCATGCTGGTCTCTTCATCGGCGGTTGCAAGAATGTAGAGCGGTTTTTTCAGCTTCGTCACGTCCACGTCACGCAGCGCGTCGAGGATAAAGGCGAAGAAGCCTTTCATGTCGGCGGTGCCCAGACCGTAGAGCTTGTTGTCATGCTCGGTCAGGGTGAACGGATCGCGCGTCCAGCGGCCATCGTCAAACGGTACGGTGTCGGTATGGCCGGCCAGCAGCAGGCCGCCCGCGCCGGTTCCGGTGCTGGCGAGCAGGTTAAATTTGTGGCGTGTTCCGGGGACGGGCTGAACCTCAACGTTAAACCCAAGATCGCTAAACCAACCCGCCAGCAGATTGATTAAAGACTCATTGCTCTGATCCAGCGCTTCTTCGGTCGCACTGATGGACGGTGTGGCAATCAGGGCGCGGTAGATCTCGATAAATGGCGGTAAGTTCATTTTCATTGTTGACACACCTTAGGTCGTGATAGTATCAATATTCATGCAATAAATGTGAATAAAAATACATTAACGTTGAGCATAAAGGAACCCGATGTTGAATACGCTGATTGTAGGCGCTAGCGGTTATGCGGGCGCAGAGCTTGTAAGCTACGTAAATCGCCACCCTCATATGACCATAACCGCTTTGACCGTGTCAGCGCAAAGCAATGATGCAGGAAAGTTAATTTCCGATTTGCATCCGCAGCTTAAGGGCATGGTCGATCTGCCGCTGCAGCCGATGTCTGACATCAGCGAGTTTACCGACGGCGTCGACGTGGTGTTTTTAGCCACCGCGCACGAGGTCAGCCACGACCTTGCGCCGCAGTTCCTGGCGGCCGGCTGCGTGGTGTTTGACCTCTCCGGCGCGTTCCGCGTTAACGACGGCGCGTTCTACGAAAAATATTACGGCTTCACTCATCAGCATCCGGATCTGCTTGAAAAAGCGGTGTACGGCCTGGCGGAGTGGAGTGCGGATAAACTGAAAGAAGCGAACCTGATTGCCGTGCCGGGCTGCTACCCGACGGCGGCGCAGCTCTCCCTGAAGCCGCTGATCGACGCCGGTCTGCTGGATCTGAGCCAGTGGCCGGTGATCAACGCCACCAGCGGCGTGAGCGGTGCGGGGCGCAAGGCCGCTATCTCCAACAGCTTCTGCGAAGTGAGCCTTCAGCCGTATGGCGTGTTTAATCACCGCCATCATCCTGAAATCACCACCCATCTGGGCGCGGAGGTGATTTTTACCCCGCACCTGGGTAGCTTCCCGCGCGGGATCCTCGAAACCATCACCTGTCGCCTGAAGTCGGGCGTGACGAAAGAGCAGGTGAGCGAGGCCTTCACGCAGGCGTATGCGGATAAGCCGCTGGTGCGTCTGTACGACAAAGGCGTGCCGGCGCTCAAAAACGTGGTTGGCCTGCCGTTCTGCGATATCGGCTTTGCCGTACAGGGCGAGCATCTGATTGTGGTCGCCGCAGAAGATAACTTACTCAAAGGCGCTGCCGCACAGGCAATGCAGTGTGCAAATATTCGTTTCGGCTTCCCTGAAACGCAGGCTCTTATTTAAGGTGTGATGATGAACCCATTAATTATCAAACTCGGTGGTGTACTGCTGGACAGTGAAGAAGCGCTGGCGCGCCTGTTTACCGCGCTGGTGAACTATCGCGAATCGCACCAGCGTCCGCTGGTGATTGTGCACGGCGGCGGCTGCGTGGTGGATGAGCTGATGAAAGGGCTGAATTTGCCGGTGAAAAAGAAAAATGGCCTGCGCGTCACGCCTGCTGACCAGATTGACATCATTACCGGCGCGCTGGCGGGCACGGCGAACAAAACGCTGCTGGCATGGGCGAAGAAACACCATATTGCGTCCGTTGGCCTCTACCTGGGCGACGGTGACAGCGTAAAAGTGACCCAGCTCGACGAAGCGCTCGGCCATGTTGGACTGGCGCAGCCAGGTTCGCCTAAGCTGATTAACACCCTGCTGGAAGGCGGTTTCCTGCCGGTGGTGAGCTCTATCGGCGTGACCGAAGAGGGCGAGCTGATGAACGTTAACGCGGACCAGGCGGCAACCGCGCTGGCGGCCACGCTGGGCGCAGACCTGATCCTGCTCTCCGACGTGAGCGGCATTCTCGACGGTAAAGGCCAGCGCATAGCGGAAATGACCGCCGCCAAAGCCGAGCAGCTGATCGCTCAGGGCATTATTACCGACGGCATGATCGTCAAAGTGAACGCCGCGCTGGATGCGGCGCGCACGCTGGGCCGCCCGGTGGATATCGCCTCCTGGCGTCACGCGGAGCAGCTCCCGGCGCTGTTTAACGGCACGCCGATTGGCACGCGTATTTTAGCGTAAGTTTTTAGTGAATGACCGTAGGCCGGGTAAGCGAAGCGCCACCCGGCGGAACTAACGAATAAAGGAACGATGTTATGGCACTTTGGGGTGGGCGTTTTACACAGGCAGCGGATCAACGGTTCAAACAGTTCAACGACTCTTTGCGCTTCGACTACCGCCTGGCCGAACAGGATATTGTCGGCTCTGTGGCCTGGTCCAAAGCGCTGGTGACCGTTGGCGTACTGACCGCAGACGAACAGCAGCAGCTGGAAGAGGCGCTGAACAACCTGCTGGAAGAGGTGCGTCTGGATCCGCAGCAAATCCTGCAGAGCGATGCCGAAGATATTCACAGCTGGGTGGAAGGCAAGCTGATCGACAAAGTCGGCCAGCTGGGTAAAAAGCTGCACACCGGTCGTAGCCGTAACGACCAGGTCGCCACCGACCTGAAGCTGTGGTGTAAAGAGACCGTTGGCGAACTACTGGCGGCCAACCGTCAGCTTCAAAGTGCGCTGGTAGAGACCGCGCAGAACAATCAGGACGCGGTGATGCCGGGTTATACCCACCTGCAGCGCGCGCAGCCGGTGACCTTTGCGCACTGGTGTCTGGCCTACGTTGAGATGCTGGCGCGTGACGAAAGCCGTCTGCAGGATACCCTGAAGCGTCTGGACGTCAGCCCGCTGGGCAGCGGCGCGCTGGCCGGTACGGCGTATGAAATCGACCGCGAGCAGCTGGCAGGATGGCTGGGCTTTGCTTCCGCCACCCGCAACAGCCTGGACAGCGTATCTGACCGTGACCATGTGCTGGAGCTGCTCTCCAATGCCTCTATCGGGATGGTGCATCTTTCGCGCTTTGCCGAAGACCTGATCTTCTTTAACTCCGGTGAAGCGGGCTTCGTTGAGCTGTCTGACCGCGTGACCTCAGGCTCATCCCTGATGCCGCAGAAGAAAAACCCGGACGCGCTGGAGCTGATCCGCGGCAAGTGCGGTCGCGTGCAGGGCGCGCTGACCGGCATGATGATGACCCTGAAAGGGCTGCCGCTGGCGTACAACAAAGATATGCAGGAAGACAAGGAAGGGCTGTTCGACGCGCTCGACACCTGGCTGGACTGTCTGCACATGGGCGCGCTGGTGCTGGACGGCATTCAGGTGAAACGTCCGCGCTGCCAGGAAGCGGCGCAGCAGGGCTATGCCAACTCTACCGAACTGGCGGACTACCTTGTCGCGAAGGGCGTACCGTTCCGCGAGGCGCACCATATTGTGGGCGAAGCGGTAGTGGAAGCGATTCGTCAGGGTAAACCGCTGGAAGATCTGGCGCTGGCCGACCTGCAAAAATTCAGCGCGACGATCGGGGAGGATGTGTACCCGATTCTGGCGCTGCAGTCCTGCCTGGATAAGCGTGCGGCGAAAGGCGGCGTGTCGCCGAAGCAGGTGGCGCAGGCGATTGCGGATGCGAAAAACCGCCTGATTTGAACCGTGCGGGCTGGTGCCCTCACCCCGGCCCTCTCCCACAGGGAGAGGGAGAAAAACGGAGCCTGGCTTAGCGCCAGGCTTTTTTACGCAAAAAAAAAGCGGACCACGGGGTCCGCAAAAGTTCACGTTGGCTTTAGTTGTTCGAGTTTTGAGAGAAACTCGCTGACGGTGCGGGGACGTCAAGGGTCAAACACGGCCGCCTCGTCTATGTGGCGTATTATTCAACAGAATGCTTGATAGGGATAATCGTTCATTGCTATGCTATCTATCGCCATGAACTATCGTGGCGACGGAGGATGAATAATGAATATTCGTGATCTTGAATACCTGGTAGCGTTAGCCGAGCATCGTCACTTTCGCCGCGCGGCAGATTCCTGCCACGTCAGCCAGCCGACGCTGAGCGGGCAGATCCGCAAGCTGGAAGACGAGCTGGGCGTGATGCTGCTGGAGCGCACCAGCCGTAAGGTGCTGTTCACCCAGGCCGGTCTTCTGCTGGTGGATCAGGCGCGCACCGTGCTGCGCGAGGTCAAAGTGCTCAAGGAAATGGCAAGCCAGCAGGGAGAGGCCATGTCCGGCCCGCTGCATATTGGCCTGATCCCAACCGTTGGCCCGTACCTGTTACCGCACATCATTCCGATGCTGCACCAGACGTTCCCGAAACTCGAAATGTATCTGCACGAAGCGCAAACCCATCAGCTGCTGGCGCAGCTGGACAGCGGCAAGCTCGACTGCGCCATTCTGGCGCTGGTAAAAGAGAGCGAAGCGTTTATTGAAGTACCGCTGTTCGATGAGCCGATGATGCTGGCGATCTATGAAGATCACCCGTGGGCGAACCGCGATCGCGTGCCGATGGCCGATCTGGCCGGGGAAAAGCTTCTGATGCTGGAAGACGGTCACTGCCTGCGCGATCAGGCGATGGGCTTCTGCTTCGAAGCGGGCGCTGACGAAGATACCCACTTCCGCGCAACCAGTCTGGAAACGCTGCGTAATATGGTGGCGGCGGGAAGCGGTATTACGTTGCTGCCTGCGCTGGCCGTGCCGCGCGAGCGTAAGCGTGATGGCGTGGTGTACCTTCCGTGCATTAAGCCGGAGCCGCGTCGCACCATTGGCCTGGTGTATCGCCCAGGGTCACCGCTGCGCAGCCGCTATGAGCAGCTGGCAGAGGCCATCCGCGGTGCGATGGATGGCCATTTCGACAGCGCGTTAAAACAGGCGGTTTAAGCCGTTCAGCGCGGCTACCCGATAGGCTTCTGCCATGGTCGGGTAGTTAAAGGTGGTGTTAACGAAGTACTCAATGGTGTTACCACCGCCTTTCTGCTCCATGATTGCCTGGCCGATATGAATGATTTCCGCCGCGCGTTCACCAAAGCAGTGAATCCCGAGGATCTCTTTCGTCTCGCGATGGAACAGAATTTTCAGCGTACCTACGCTCATCCCCACGATCTGCGCCCGCGCCAGATGTTTAAACTGGGCACGACCTACCTCGTAAGGCACCTTCATTGACGTCAGCTGCTGCTCGGTTTTCCCGACAGAACTGATTTCCGGAATGGTGTAGATCCCCGTCGGGATATCTTCGATCAGATGCGCCGTCGCTTCGCCTTTCACCAACGCCTGAGCGGCAATGCGGCCCTGATCGTAAGCGGCGGAGGCCAGGCTCGGGTAGCCAATTACGTCGCCCACCGCGTATACGTGCGGCAGCGCGGTCTGATACATGCTGTTGACCTTCAGCTGACCGCGGCTGTCTGTTTCAAGCCCGATATTTTCCAGCCGCAGTGAATCGGTATTGCCGGTACGGCCGTTGGCGTACAGCAGGCAGTCGGCTTTCAGCTTCTTACCGGACTTCAGGTGCATGATCACACCGTCATCGCAGCCTTCTATTTTCTCGTACTCTTCGTTGTGGCGAATCACCACGCCGCTGTTCCAGAAGTGGTAGGAGAGAGAGTCTGACATTTCCTGATCGAGGAACGCCAGCAGGCGGTCGCGGGTGTTAATCAGGTCAACTTTGACATCCATTCCGCGGAAGATCGACGCGTATTCGCAGCCGATGACCCCTGCGCCATAGATAATGACGTGGCGGGGTTCATGGTGCAGGCTCAGAATGGAGTCGCTGTCGTAGACGCGTGGGTGTGAGAAGTCGACGTCGGCCGGATGGTAAGGGCGTGAACCGCAGGCAATCACAAATTTTTCAGCGGTGATCGTCTCAATCGAACCGTCGTGGCATTCGAGTGCCAGGGTGTGTTCATCCACAAAATGCGCGTTGCCCTGCAGGATTTCACAATGGTTACGCTCATAAAAGCCCTGACGCATGCGCGTCTGCTGGTTAATGACGGTATCCGCGTGATTCAGGATGTCGGCAAAGGAGGAACGAAGAAGTCGGGAGTGGTCGCTGTAAAGAGGGTTCTGGTTAAATTCGATAATGCGGCTAACGGCGTGGCGGAGGGCTTTCGATGGGATGGTGCCCCAGTGGGTGCAACCGCCGCCGACATTGTGGTAGCGCTCGATGACCGCTACTCTGGCTCCCTGTTTCACCAGACCCATAGCAGCACCTTCGCCGCCGGGGCCGGAACCAATAACTATTGCGTCGTAATCGTAGGAATGTGGCATGGCAAGGCTTACCTGTTCTTATACATAAAAGCAACAGAATCATAACATCATTGCCAGGGTAACCCAATTATCGTTGTGCTTTTTTCCGGCAGTGGAGCACAAACCGCACGTAAACAATCATTCACAAAGCTGAGCAAACAGATTAATTTTATTCTCTGGTATAGTGCCATCAGGCCTTTGGAAGGATTCAACTATCGTGATGGGCGTAAGAGCACAACAAAAAGAGAAAACCCGGCGTTCGCTGGTGGAAGCCGCATTCAGTCAACTGAGTGCTGAGCGGAGTTTTGCCAGTTTGAGCCTGCGCGAAGTCGCACGCGAGGCCGGGATTGCGCCAACGTCCTTCTATCGTCACTTCCGTGATGTGGATGAACTGGGCCTGACCATGGTCGACGAGAGCGGTTTGATGCTGCGCCAGCTGATGCGCCAGGCGCGTCAGCGTATCGCCAAAGGCGGCAGCGTGATCCGCACCTCCGTGTCGACGTTTATGGAATTTATCGGCAATAACCCCAACGCGTTTCGTCTGCTTCTGCGCGAGCGTTCGGGCACATCGGCAGCGTTTCGTGCCGCCGTCGCGCGGGAAATTCAGCACTTCATCGCGGAACTTGCCGACTATCTTGAACTCGAAAACCATATGCCGCGTGCCTTTACTGAAGCACAGGCCGAGGCGATGGTGACGATTGTGTTCAGCGCGGGTGCCGAAGCGCTGGACGTCAGCATTGAACAACGCAAGCAGCTTGAAGAGCGACTGGTATTGCAGCTCAGGATGATCTCCAAAGGCGCGTACTACTGGTATCGCCGTGAACAAGAGAAACTGGCACATCAAACCGAAGAGTGAAGGTGAGTAATGAAACAGTCAGGTCAGGATAAAGGGACGCTGTTGCTGGCATTGATCGCTGGCTTATCCATTAATGGCACGTTTGCCGCTATTTTTAGCTCCATCGTGCCATTTTCGATTTTCCCGCTTATTGCGCTGGTGCTGACGGTCTACTGCCTGCATCAGCGTTACCTGAACCGTACGATGCCGGTTGGGTTACCGGGGCTGGCCGCTGCCTGTTTTATTCTGGGCGTATTGCTGTATAGCACCGTGGTGCGCGCGGAGTATCCGGATATCGGCTCTAACTTCTTCCCTGCGGTACTGTCCGTGGCGCTGGTGTTCTGGATTGGCTCGCGCATGCGTAGCCGCAAGAGTCAACTGCCAGAGTAATGAGGTCTGAGTAGGGCAGGTAAGCGAAGCGCCACCTGCCAAAAACGCCGGCTAGTTACTTCGCCGTGAGCAGTACACCGCACTCCATATGGTGCGTATACGGGAACTGATCGAACAGCGCCAGACGTTCAACCTTGTGCGTCTGGCTTAATGTTTCCAGATTCTTGCACAGCGTCTCCGGGTTACAGGAGATGTACAAAATACGCGGGTACGCCTGCACCATCTTCTCGGTTTCGCTGTCCAGGCCGCTGCGCGGCGGGTCGACAAAAATCGTCTCACACTGATAGCTCTTCAAATCGATCCCTTCCAGGCGGTTAAACTGGCGTACACCGTTCATGGCCTGGGTGAACTCTTCTGCCGCCATGCGAATGATCTGCACGTTATCGATATGGTTAGCGGCGATGTTGTACTGCGCGGCCGCTACCGACGGCTTGGCGATTTCCGTTGCCAGCACGCGTTCGAAGTTACGCGCCAGCGCCAGCGAGAAGTTGCCGTTACCGCAGTACAGCTCAAGCAGATCGCCCTTAGACCCTTCCGTCGCCTTCAGCGCCCACTCCAGCATCTGCACGTTCATCGCGGCATTCGGCTGGGTGAAGCTGTTTTCCACCTGACGGTAAACCATCTCTTTACCTGCCACCGGCAGACGCTCGTCGACGTAATCCTGATCCAGCATGATTTTGGTTTTGGTCGCGCGGCCAATCAGGTGTACGTTGATGTTCTGCGCACGCAGCGCATCGCGCAGGGCTTCGGCCTGCTCGCGCCATTCGTCGTTCAGCGCTTTGTGGTACAGCAGAGAGACAATCGCCTGATTGCTTTGCGTGGTCAGATAGTCAATCTGGAACAGCTTGTTGCGCAGCACCGGATTGTTGCGTACGCCTTCAATGATCAGCGTCATCAGCTGGTTGATAAGCTCGCTCGCTGCCGGGAAGCTGTCCACGCGAATGCGCGATTTGGTCTGCTGATCGAAAATGATGTGGTACAGGTCGTCGCCGTCATGCCAGATGCGGAACTCGGCGCGCATGCGGTAGTGGCTGACAGGGGAGCGGAACACCTCGGGAACGGGCGCGTTGAAAGGCGTCATCATACTTTGCAGGCGGACAACTTTCTCGGCCAGCTGCGCGTCGTACTGTTCTGTCGGGAGGTGTTCTGGGGTCATGATGCGTCCTGAGTGATAAAGAATTACGCGGGGATTGTAGGGATTGTTCAGGGGATGTCCAGATTTAATGGCCAATAGCTGTCTGGACATCTATACGTGTCTAATTGTAGCATTCTGTTTCCGGTCTCCTGAGAGTGAAAAGGGAATCCAGTGAAAATCTGGAGCTGACGCGCAGCGGTAAAGACTGGCGGGATGAGAGCTGTAGACACTGTGAAAATGGGAAGTCTTCATCCGTATAACGCCACCTAGCCCGAAGACCTGCCGGGATCACGTCGCATTTGGTTTCATCATCGCGTGCTATAGATGAGGCCTGCGGCATCCTTCTTATATTGTGGATGCTTTAACAATGATTAAAAAAGTATCGCTGTTGACGGCGCTGTCCGTCACGGCATTTTCGGGCTGGGCGCAGGATAGCGCTGACTCGTTGGTGGTGACGGCAAATCGTTTTGAACAACCTGAAAAAACTATTCTGGCAGCAACGTCGGTGGTTACGCGTGCCGATATTGACCGCTGGCAATCAACCTCGGTGCTGGACGTTATGCGTCGCCTGCCCGGTGTGGACACGGCGCAAAATGGCGGGATGGGGCAACTCTCTTCTCTCTTTATCCGTGGCACCAACTCCAGCCACGTCCTGATTCTCGTTGACGGCATCCGCCTTAACCAGGCGGGCGTCACGGGGTCATCCGATCTCAGCCAGTTCCCGATCTCCCTGGTGCAGCGTATCGAATATGTGCGTGGACCGCGTTCGGCGGTCTACGGCTCGGATGCGATTGGCGGTGTAGTCAACATTATTACCACCCGCACGAAGGACGGTACGACGCTGAATGCCGGCGTAGGGTCGCACGGTTACCAGAATTATGGCGGCAGTACCCAGCAAACGCTGGGCGACAGCACGCGCGTCACGCTGGCGGGGGATTACACCTATACCAAAGGTTTCGATGTGGTTGCGGACGGCAACAATGGTGGCCTTGCCCAGACCGATCGCGACGGATTTATGAATAAAACGCTCTACGGCGCACTGGATCACGCATTCTCAGACCAGTGGAGCGGATTTGTTCGCGGCTTTGGCTACAGCAACCGTACGGCCTATGACGGTTACTACAGCTCATTTACCCCTGACGTTCTGGTCGATACCCGCCAGCTCTATAGCCAGACCTGGGACGCAGGATTACGCTTCAACGAGGACATCTTCCATTCACAGCTGCTCACCAGCTATAGCCACAGCAAAGACTATAACTACGACCCTAATTTGGGCCGTTACGATTCGACGGCCACGCTGGATGAAATCAAACAGTACAACGTTCAGTGGCTCAACTCCGTTGATGTGGGGCACGGGAACATTGGTGCAGGCGTTGACTGGCAGAAGCAGAGCACCGAGCCGGGTACAAACTACGTGACCAACGGCTACAACCTGCGTAACACCGGCGTCTACCTGACCGGGCTGCAGCAGCTGGGCGATTTCACTCTGGAAGGGGCGGTTCGCAGCGATGACAACTCTCAGTTTGGTCGCCATGGCACCTGGCAAAGCAGTGCAGCGTGGGAGTTCGTGGACGGCTACCGCTTCATTGCTTCTTATGGTACGGCCTACAAAGCCCCGAATCTGGGTCAACTCTATGGCTTCTATGGCAATGACCATCTTGATCCAGAAGAGAGCAAGCAATGGGAAGGGGCGTTTGAAGGCCTGACGGCAGGCGTGAGCTGGCGCGTGTCTGGCTATCGTAATGACGTTGATAATCTCATCGACTTCAATAATAACCTTCAGGAATATTACAACGTCGGTAAAGCACGCATTAAGGGTGTGGAAGCGACGGCGTCGTTTGATACAGGTCCGTTGACGCATACCGTTGGCTACGACTATGTGGATGCCCGAAATGCGGCGACCAACGAACTTCTGGACCGGCGTGCTAAGCAGCAGGTGAAATATCAGCTCGATACGCAGATCTATGATTTCGACTGGAGCCTGACGTATCACTATCTCGGCACGCGTTACGACACTGACTTTGGTTCTTATCCGTCAGAAAAAGTGAAAATGGGCGGTGTGAGCCTGTGGGATGTCGCAGTTTCATATCCGGTCACCTCACACCTCACAGTTCGTGGTAAAATAGCCAACCTGTTCGATAAAGATTACGAGACAGTTTATGGCTACCAAACTGCAGGACGGGAATACACCTTGTCTGGCAGCTACACCTTCTAATCCGCGCCCTACCGTGCTGGTGTTTGATTCCGGCGTCGGTGGGCTTTCGGTCTACGATGAGATTCGGCATCTCCTGCCGGATCTCCATTACATCTACGCCTTCGATAACGTCGCTTTTCCGTATGGGGAAAAGAGTGAGGACTTTATCGTTGAGCGCGTGGTTGAAATCGTCACCGCGGTACAAAAGCGCTATCCCCTTGCGCTGGCGGTCATTGCCTGTAATACGGCGAGCACCGTTTCTCTTCCCGCCCTGCGTGAAAAATTCCAGTTCCCGGTTGTGGGCGTTGTTCCTGCCATAAAGCCTGCCGCGCGCCTGACGGCGAACGGTATCGTGGGCTTGCTGGCCACGCGTGGCACGGTGAAGCGTCCTTATACCCGCGAGCTGATCGACCGTTTTGCTAACGAATGCCAGATTGCAATGCTTGGCTCCGCAGAGCTGGTGGAGATGGCGGAAGCGAAACTGCACGGCGAGACGGTATCGCTCGAAGAGCTGCGTCGTATTCTTCGTCCGTGGCTGCGGATGCCCGAACCACCGGATACGGTTGTGCTGGGCTGCACCCACTTCCCTCTCTTGCAGGAAGAGCTATTAGAAGTGCTTCCGGAGGGGACGCGGCTGGTGGATTCTGGTGCGGCGATCGCCCGTCGTACGGCCTGGCTGCTGGAGCATGAAGCGCCGGATGCGAAATCTACCGATGCAAATATCGCATTTTGCATGGCTATCACGAAAGAGACTGAGCAACTTTTACCCGTTTTACGCCGTTATGGCTTTGAAACGCTCGAAAAACTGGCGCTGTAGCACGGTTTTGAGCAAAAAAGAGACGGTTGAAAGTTTTTTTTAAAAGAGGGGTTGTCAACGTCTGAGAACTCCCTATAATGCGCCTCCACTGACACGGAACAACGGCTTACAGGCCGCCGGGTTAGCGGGGTTCAGAGATGAACGCCAACAGAGAAAAGTGAAAATAATCGCTTGACTCTGAATGAGGAAAACGTAATATACGGGACCTCGCAACGGTGAGCTGAAAGCCGCGTTGCAACTGCTCTTTAACAATTTAT